>CAZXUT010000007.1:11478-66814 GCA_964643785.1 uncultured Proteiniclasticum sp. | reverse complement strand
CCTGGACGAGGGCGTTCCTAGCTGTTTTTGATTCTTACAACTGTCAAAGTCGGGATTATAGCATGCAGAGAAAAAAACGAAATCAATAATGTGAATCCGCAGTTTTTTATATGTTTTATGAAAATATGAAATTTAAAAATTGAAGATAAAATCCTGGAAATTATCTTTTTGGTATACACATCTGTATTTATTGATGGGATTGTCAGTAAATTTATAGAAAGTTAACAAATTCACACCTGAACTTGAGATTGTTAAAATACTAAACATCCTTTGATAATATAATAATAAATGCATGTAAAGGGTTAAATTATCAGGTTCTCAATAAACAGCCTTTCTAATGTATTAAATTCATTAAAATGGTACCTATACTAAATCATATGTTGTTTAAATATTTTTGTTTTATGTTATAATTATTCAGGAAGTTAATAAGAATGACATAAATTATTGGGAGTTAATTCATTCTTAGTATAAATCTTAACAAAATTTTGAAAGGTCGGGTGAACAGTATGTCAATATTAATTGGACCCATGAAACTACATCTTAATGGGCACAAAGAATTGACTAGCCATGGTGAAGTGAAAGATATTGCTGCGGGTAAGAAGGTAGATATACCACTTCAGGCGTGTACAGATATTCTAGTTAATGCTGGTGATTATGTTAAAAAGGGAACTATGATCGCAAAGCGAAATGACCATTTTACAGTCCCTATCTTCTCTTCAGTCTCAGGAAAAGTTCTGGGAATAGAAGAAATTGAACTCAAACATAATCCAGGACAGAAGATAGATCATCTTATTGTAGAGAATGACGGGAAATATGAATTTGAAAGACCATTCGAACCTCTGGATGCTGAAAAAGCAACAGCAGAAGAACTGGTTACTTTCATGATGAATGCTGGAATCGTCGGTTGCGGCGGTGCTGGATTCCCATCTTATGTTAAATACAGGGGAGCAAAGGGAATTCATACACTGCTGATCAATGCGGTAGAGTGTGAACCATTTATTACAGCAGATTATAGAATCATCACGAATCAGGTAGAAGATCTTCTTTATGGTACTAAAGCCATGCTGAAAATGTCTGGCGGAAAAGAAGCACTCATTGCCATCAAAAGTACAAAGAAAGACCTTATTGCCAGAGTGAATGAAGCTTTGAAGGGTCAGACTGAAATGAAAGTTGTGGAAGTTCCAGACCAGTATCCAATGGGCTGGGAAAGAACACTTATATATGAAGTCTTCAAGAAAAGATATGACAGACTTCCTGGAGAAATCGGTGTAGTCGTCAACAATGCGACAACTGCAATTTCATTTGCAGAGGCACTGAAGCAAGGCAAGCCTATTATGGATAAACTCATCACCATCAGTGGTGATGGTGTGAAAAATCCAAGCAATGTACGTGTTCCTGTTGGCGTATCTGTAAAGGAAATTGTAGAGCAGATCGGTGGATATTCACAGGATGAAGTGAGTGTAATTGCGGGTGGTCCTATGATGGGTAAAACAGCTTGCGGAGACGAAATGGTGATCATGACGTCATCCAATGCCATTACCATCTTAAAGCCTGAACCTGTGGATACCATTGCCTGTCTTCGATGCGGAAGATGTAATGACTATTGTCCTGCAGGGATTCAACCTGTCAGAATCAATAATGCTGAAGAAGCTGGTGATGTGAAGCTCCTTACAAAGCTCAGAGCAGACCAGTGTATTGAGTGCGGAATGTGCACTTACGTGTGCCCATCCAAGATTGAAGTTACTGAAGGCGTTAGACGCGGAAAAGCTCTTTTAAGAGCTGCAACGCAGAAGTAGGGGGGACAGATAGAATGAAATTTATTACAAAAGTGTCTCCGAACAATCGAGACAAGGACCATAGCACACAGGGAATCATGGCGGAGCTAGGAGTTGGCCTGATGGTCGTATTCGTATTCTCCATGGTCTTCTATTTCCAGGAATATGGTATGGATTATGTGATTCATGGAGTCGGCCTCATGGCTGTATCCATCATTGTATCACTGCTTACTGAAGCAGTTTTTGCTTTAGCAACGAAAAAGAAAGTGGGATATCATATCAAGAATTCCTTCCCGCTTGTGACTGCAATCATACTAACGTTAACTGTTCCGATCTCTACAAGTTTCTTTGCCATCGGAGTTGCATCTTTCTTTGCAATCTTCTTCGGAAAGCTTGTATTTGGCGGATTCGGACACAATATTTTTAATCCGGCAGGTGTTGGGAGAGCGGTTATTTTCTCCTCACTGGTAGGGTCTACTGTAGCAGATGTCACAACCAGCGCAACTCCAATCTCCTCCATGGCAAATGCAGGGTGGCTGATCAAAGATGCGGCTGTGACAGAGCAGTTCCTGGACCAGTTCGGAGGTCTATCCAATCTTCTGATCGGATGGTATCCTGGTGCACTTGGTGAAACCAGTGCTCTACTGATTATCCTTGTAGGACTTTACCTGGCTTACAGAAAAGTGCTGGACTGGAAAGTACCGGTAGTTTATGTTGGCGCAGTATTCATTTTCACTGCAGTCATTGCACTGGCAAACGGTGTAGGATTGTGGTATCCGGCGTTTCATGTTCTGTCTGGTGGACTTATGTTCGGTGCTGTATTTATGGCAACGGACCCGGTTACAAACCCGACAACCATCACCGGAAGAATCATCTATGCTCTTGGACTGGCTATGCTGACCGTAATCATCAGGTTACAGTCAAGTCTGCCTGGTGGCGTAGTATATGCAATCCTCATCATGAATATGGTATCACCGCTGATAGATAAACTCACAGACGGATGGTCCATATACTCACTTAAGAAATATAATACATCTGTAGCAGCTGTATTTGTCCTTGGACTTGTTCTTACTTTCTTTGCAGGAAACGGTCTAGAACCAAAGGCAATCGAATTTCCTGGAGAAGATGGCGGACTGAAGATTTTCTCGGAATCAACAGACAATCTTCCTGAAGTTCTTGAACAGAGTGAAGAAGGTTCTGTAGTGACATTTGTTCTTTCAGCACCTGGCTACTATGCTCAGGAAGGCGGAGAGTCCAATCAGATTGAAGTGAAGATCAACAAAGATACCAGCACAGTTGAAAGTGTAGCAGTACTTGAAGTGAATGATACACCAGGTCTTGGTGACAAGATCGATGCTCCAGGTTTTCTGGATCAGTTCAAGGGGATCACTTTCGATGATCAGGATGCTTCTGTAGATGCAGTAAGTGGTGCAACGATTTCTTCAACTTCTGTAGTGAAAGCTGTCAGAATTGCATTTGAAGAACTGAATAAGTAAGGAGGAAGAGATAATGAAAAGTACGAAGAGTCTACTCGTTTTATTGGTCACTGTTCTCCTTACAGGGGGAATCCTCATTTTTGCCGAAAGCCAGCTGAGACCGGTTATTGACGCAGCGGGTGGTTCAGAAGACAAGGCGGTATTAGAAAGCCTGTTCGAAGGACAGACTGAATTCACACCTGTAGAGTTTACGGATGAAACAGGATTATTGAAGAAAGTCTATGAAGCCGGCGACGCAGGTTATGCATATATCATCGAAAACCAGGGCTATAATGATGTGATCACATTCGGTCTTGCTTTCGACAAAGATGGAAATATTACCGGATATGAAATCATCAATCTGAGTGATACCGATGGAATCGGTACCCAGGTGAGAGATGATGCATTCGTAAGTTCAGTGGTCGGTAAGACTTCCACAGATGCTTTTGCCACAATTTCCGGTGCGACTATAAGCTCAGAAGCTGTTGTAGAAGGAATTGATGCAGCAAAGGCACATTATAACGAGACCATGGGTATCGTGGATGATGGAACAGCAGAGCCTGAAGCTCCAGCTGAACCAGTAGAACAGCCTATCGAATTCGGTTCAAAGATTCCTCTTTATAGAGAAGTCTCTGAAAGTAAAGCAGGTACTATCGTAGATACAGTGGAGGAAGGCGATCTTGTCACCTACACCGTAGAAGTGGCAGGCTATGCTCTTCAGGAAGGCTACGGAGATACACCGAACATATTGAAGATCATCATCAACAAAGCAGACCAGACCATACAGAGTGTGGAAGTGCTGGAAGCAAATGATACACCGAACTTAGGTACAAAAATCGAACATCCAGATTTCCTGGCTCAGTTTGAAGGCCTGTCCTATGCGGATGAATCAGTGGAAGTGGATGCCATTTCTGCAGCTACAGTCTCATCCGAATCTGTCGTAAATGCAATTTTAGCTGCCATAGATGCAAGCAAGTAGGAGGGGTAGAGAATGAATAGATTAGAAAATACAAAAATCGGATTCATCGGCAACAATCCAGTTCTTGGATTGGCGTTGGGTCTTACCACCGCTCTTGCAGTCACTTCAAGCATGACTAGTGCTGTAGGAATCGGTATTCTTACATTCGTGCTTGTACTTGATGCGGCAGTTTTAGGCGGTATTGTGAAAATGGTTGCACCAAAAGAAGCATTGATTCCGATCAATCTTGTGCTGGTCGCATTCCTTGCAAAAATGGGAGAACTTCTGGTTCTTGCCTACGCACCATCCCTTGCAACCAGTGTGGGAATCTTCCTGCCGCTGCTTGCAGTGAATTCGCTGATACTTTTTGCAACAGGAGCATTCACACCTGAAGCATCTTTCGGAAAAGGATTCATAGAAGCTGCTAAAGCAGGTGGTGCATATCTAATTGCACTGATCGTCGTTTCCTTCATAAGAGAAGTTCTGGGCACCGGAGGAATTCAGCTGATGAATCCTTTAAACGGAGGAGAAATCCTAAGCTTCAGTCTTCTTCCATCTGAATATACATTAAGTCTCTTTACTCAACCGGCTGGAGCATTGATTGTTCTTGCAATGGTAGCAGCGCTCTTTGCTGCACTTGGTAAAAAAGACATAGAAATGGGAGGGAAATAGCATGGAAAATATATTTCCGATTCTGTTAGGAACAATTATCATCAATAATCTGGCACTGACAAAGATGGTGTCCATCGGACAGGTAGCAAATTTCGGCGACAATGAAGACCAGACCCTGGTAATAGGACTCTCTGCTGCGGTCATCATGGCGATATCGAGTGTTCTGTCCTATGTTGCCTTCACGTTTATACTGGAACCACTCAGTGTCACAGTGCTGAACCTTCTGGTTTATGTACTGATTGTAGTATTGGTTACCATGTTCGTTACAGGATTCATAAAATCTAAGAAACCTGAAATGCATGAATCCGTTGGCAAGGTTCTTCCATTACTGGCTGTAAACTCAGCAATCCTTTATCTCATTCTGGATGTGATAAATCAGGGGATGGATATTCTGCCAATGCTCATTACATCCATCGGAGCACCCATTGGTCTTCTCTTCGCATTTGTGTTATATGGAGCGGTGAGAGAAAGACTTGCAGTATCTGATACACCAAAGCCATTCAGAGGATTACCAATCCTTCTCGTTTATGCTGCTTTAGCTTTAATGGCACTCAGCGGACTTAACGGGATCATATAAGTTATAAAAACTGAATTACTGTATATAGAACCTTATCCCACTGGATGAATTAACCAGTGTGATAAGGTTCTTTAATCTTTAGTATAGGATTGAGTATGATAAGGGACAAAGCAAAGTGGTTTTATACTGAAATGAACCTGGAACTTGAATAGGATTAAAAAAGAGTAAATTTTGTAGATATCCACAGAGAAAAATCAGTTTATCGGGAATTTCAAGAGACTACTCACAAGAATAAACTGAAATTGTGGATAAGTCTGTGGATAACTATGTGTTTTTGTGGAGAGATTCCTGTTATTATTTAACAAAGTGAGTTATACAGAGATAAACAACAGGAATTACACAAGTTATGCACAGGCATTTGTTAACAATGTGCATAAGTGAACAATTGTACGGATAATATTCAGAGGAAATGTATTTGAAGTTAAATTTGAGTAAAGAAAAAACCATTGAGTGTTAATCAATGGTTTTCTTTGAATCATCTACCAGTTCATTCAGTGTCTTCAGCTCCAGGGGAGACAAGTCCCTGTAGGTGCCAAGTTTAAGATTTCCTAATACGATATTCATGATTCTTACTCTTTTTAATGCAACTACGTTGTAGCCAAGATATTCTGTCATGCGACGGATCTGCCTGTTGAGGCCCTGGGTCAGAATGATCCTGAATGTATGCTCATCAATCTTCTCCACTTTGGATTCTCTTGTCATTGTTCCGAGAATCGGGATCTTTCCTGACATTCGACGTAGAAAGGCATCTGTGATGGGTTGATTGACGGTGACGATATATTCTTTCTCATGATGATTACGGGCTCGAAGAATCTTGTTTACGATGTCTCCATCATTTGTAAGAAGGATAAGTCCTTCAGAATCCTTGTCCAGTCTGCCCACGGGAAAGATTCTTTCTTTGTGTTTCACAAAATCAATGATGTTTCCTCTCGTTTTGCGATTGGTTGTGCATTCAATGCCGCGCGGTTTATTGAGTGCGATATAGACCATAGGTGGCTTATTACTTATAATTCTTCCATCTATACGGATTTCATCTTCCTCGGTGACCTTTAATCCCATGACCGCTTTTTCACCGTTCACAGTGACGCGACCCTCATCGATCAGACTGTCTGCCGTTCGTCTCGAGCAGTATCCGGTATCGGATATGGCTTTATTGATTCTTTTTTCTTCCAAGAAGCACCTCCTAAGACCCTATTATACATGATAGAGATCCTTTTTGAAAAGATTATTGTGATTGATGAGAAAAGGTATTATGATGAATCTGAGGATGAAAATATGAGGTGAATAAGATGGATAGAACAATCTGCCCTATATGCGGGAA
The DNA here is from genome assembly GCA_964643785.1 of uncultured Proteiniclasticum sp. Classification (GTDB taxonomy): domain Bacteria; phylum Bacillota; class Clostridia; order Clostridiales; family Clostridiaceae; genus Proteiniclasticum. The sequence goes on along the minus strand of CAZXUT010000007.1, from coordinate 60,036 downwards.
ACCGAATGACTGCTATATGGAAAACGGGAAAGATCCGAACAGCTGCTGGTGCAAAGATGTGACTTTTCCTGAAGGACTTCTTCTGCTTGTTCCGGAAGAGTCCAAAAGACAGGCTTGTATCTGCAGGAGCTGTGTAGAAAAATACGGTGAAAATGGAGAAGCTTTTCTTGGTGAAAGGTCCTGATAAAATTGGACAAAATTCATTAAATAGGATACAATTGATTCACTGGCATGCAGATGCATGTTAATCAACTTTTAAATTTTGGAGGGGTAAAAATGGATAAAAAGGTAGTAATATACACATCGAACACATGTACTTACTGTGACCTGGCAAAGGAATATTTCAAGGAAAATGAGATTCCTTATGAAGAGAAAAATACATCAGATCCAGTATTCAGAAAGGAACTTCTAAGCATTGGCGTGAGAAGCGTTCCTACAATCTTTGTAGATGACAAGTTTGTAGTAGGCTTTGATGAAGGTGCCTTCTTAGAACTCTATAACGCTTAAAACTTAAAAACTTAAAACAGGCAGTCTGACTATAAAAGTCGGGCTGCCTGTTTCAGTTTGAGTCTGTATTCCAGCTGACAGTCAAAGGGTTCTTCGGCTATGAGCTTTTCATTCTGCTCAAGAGCTTCTGTGCATCCTAGAGAGTGATAGAAGCTTTGCGTCTCCTCCGAGGAATGGGCTGAGACATAGAGCTTCTCTGCCCCCATTTTCCGGACGGTTTCTATGGAGAGGGCAAAGAGCCTTCGACCGATGCCCATACCTCGTTTTTCGTGGGAAACATGAAGACTTGAAAGCTGGAGGTATTTCCATCTAGTGCCGAAAAACTCATTCTCAAGAGATGCGAAGCCTATAAGTGCATCAGTTTCAAAAGCACCGAAAACAGTTCCTCCGGTTTCAAGTGTGTTTCTGAGGCACTCTACAAGAAAGAGATATTCCTCAGTGCCCCAGTTTTCAGTAAAGGCATTGTCTTTTAAGATCCAGCTGCCTTGGTATTTACGCCAGCACCTGGTCACTTTCTGGTAGCGGTTGAAGGAGGAAAAAAGATCAATGTTAAGATCTTCAGTTTTCAGTTCGATGATTTCAATGGGAAGCATATCCTATTCTCCTTTCAGACTACACTTTCTGCCTATTCAACGAAAAGGAAGGACCCGTTGTTGTTGATTTTTGCATTGAGCTGGTAGGACAGTATCCTGTCTCGAGTTTTTCCGGATTTGAAAAAGTCTTCTGGCAAAAACTCTCCGGAAACAAGGACGGTTATTTCTTCTTTTTCTCTTATGATCTCTTTAATATAAGCCTGCTCGATGATTTCAGCCAGGACTGTATCTACATCATTATCCTCAAACTCTGCACTTTCGACAAAATTTCTTCCAGCTGTATTAATACCGATGACAGTGACCACATTTCCCCAAGGATTGAAGTCCATTTTGACTTCACCAACAGCCTTCAAAATGATGGTCTGGCTGACTCTTTTGGATAAGGTCACATATAAACCAGCAAGAAGAGCAGCTGATACAAGAAGCACGATCAGTGGAGTAACAATGTTCAGCTTTTTTCTTATAATCTTTCCTGAAGCCATATGACCTACAGGAATGTCCTCTGTACGGATTTTCAGAAACTGCCCTTGGCTTGTCAGGATATAAGAAGATCTTCCTTTTCTCAAGAGAGAAAGGCCCATGTTGATGTCTGCATCTCTTAAGAAGGAATCTTCTTTATCGCTTGCACCATAATGAAGGTATTTTCCGATTAAAGGAAATTTCTCTTCGTCAAGTAGAAGCGCGTAAGCCAGGATCTGATTCTGCCATTCGCTCAGTTCGAAAACCGGTTCTTCGACAATCTTTGAAAAAGGCTTCAATGGAATACGCTTATCTTCTAAAGTTCTTTCCCATAGCTTTTTCTCTGATACTAGAATCATAGCCAGGTTCAGCATGAGGCTTCGATCTTTCTTATCATATTGGGTTTTCGAAAGATCGCTTACAGATATATTGAATTCTTTCAGTCTCAGTAAATAGCTTTGAATTTCACTGGTTCTTATTTCATTTTCTTCTTTATGTAAAACTTGCATGGTCGGTTTCTCTAGAAAGACATAACGATTTTTATCTAAAACTCTATTCACCATTTTCACAAACACTCCCATATTTTCACTATCTCTATATTATCATAGGTACTGTAAGGAAATGAGTGATTCAGAAAACTTCTTCATTATTTACTTCTTATTCTTAAAATAGTAGGAAAACAGCTTAAAGGAATCACTGAAATCAAGTATACTTAAAGCAGGGAAATAAATTATTAGATCGTTAAGTTTTAGTAGAGGGCGTGGGGATTTGAAAGAGAAAGAATCAACAAGGTTAAAGTGGATTTATGGTATTTTGAAAGTGCTGTTTATTCTTATGGTTTTTATAGGGGTAGGATTTTATATATACATGGACGATTATTACAGGCCTTCCGTGACGGCGCAGAGTGCTCTGAAGTCCGTTCAAGGGATCAGCTACGCTGAAGTGAACGGCGATCTGGTATTCACTCCGGATAATCCCATCGGCGGAGTGGTTCTCTATCCGGGAGGAAGGGTATCAGAAAAAGCTTATGGACTCTTAGCGAGCAATATTGCCGCCATGGGGTATAAGACTGTAATCATAAAAGCACCGCTGAAGCTAACGATTCTTTCGAATCAGGCGGCAAAAAAATATGTTGATGAAGAAGGTATTTCGGAGTGGGTTATTGCAGGACATTCACTTGGAGGCGTTTCCGCATCCAGATTCGTGAAAAAGAATCCGGACAAGATTAAAGCGCTGGTTCTACTTGCGGCTTATCCTGATGAAGGTACAGATTTAAAATACGTGGGGTTCAAGGTATACTCTCTTCTTGGTACAAAGGATGCCATCGTTAATATGGAGAAAATGAAGGAAGCCAGGATCAGGCTCCCTGATACCACGGTGGAAGTGGACATTCGTGGTGGAAATCATTCCAGTTTCGCAAACTACGGTGTTCAGGAGGGGGATTCTCTTCCTGATATAGGGTATGCTGAACAGCAGAATTTTGTTTTAGATGTTATTGCAGATGCATTCAAATAATACAGAGATTGAATCAACAGGAATCATAACTGCTTATAGGCTGCTTTCGCACCTTGAGAGATCTTAAGGAGGAGAGAAGGTTGAAAAACTTCAGCAGAACAGATCCGCTTTTTTCCCTTTGTGGATTGAACTGCGGCCTCTGCGTCATGTATATCGGGCATTACTGCCCTGGCTGTGGAGGAGGAGATGGGAATCAGACCTGCAGCATTGCTCTTTGCAGCCTGAATCATGAGGGTGTCCAATACTGCATACTTTGCAGTGAGTACCCCTGCGAGAAATATGCTGGCATCGAGGTTCTTGATTCCTTCATTGTCCATAGGAATCAGAAGAAACATCTGGAGAAAATGAAAAGCATAGGACTGGAAGCCTATCAAAGAGAGCTTCATGAAAAAATGGAAGTTCTTGATACTCTTTTGTCTTTATATAATGATGGCCTTCATAAAAGCTTTTTCTGCCTGGCTGTCAATCTGCTGGAACTTCATGACCTGAGATCGGTCATGGAGGAAATTGAAACTGAAGTAAGGTCGGATCAGCTGACAGTCAATGAAAAAACGAAAATCGCAGTGAAGATCTTTGAAGCTATGGCAGGTAGAAGAGGGATTCATCTTAAGCTGTATAAGAAAACAGAAAAAAAGTCAGCAGATTGAAAAATGAAATTTGATCTTGAGCGTAAAAGGAATCATGATGATGGATGGTTTCTTTTTTTTGTTTTTTATTTCTTTTGAAAAACTATATTAAGAGGTATAGTAAGGCTTGAAATCAACGCGAATAATTAACAATAAAAATGAACTTTGATGAAAATATTTCTCTGAATTGATTGTGTCATAGGTATTTCACTGTAATTATGGAAAAATTAGCATTGAAATTGTTTACTTTTCTAACAATATCATAAATTTTAAGTATCAAAGGAATTTCCTTGATAAAAACCTACACAAGTTATTCTTTTTTATGGTATTATATTGTTAGAAATTTAATTAACGATGAGGTGTAATAATGGATAAGAAAAAAGACATTTCCATGGCTGTTATCAAAAGATTACCAAAGTATTACAGACATCTTGCTGAACTGCTAAGAAATGATGTAGATCGAGTTTCTTCTAAGGAACTCAGTGAAAAGATCGGTTTTACAGCTTCTCAGATCAGACAGGATTTCAACTGTTTTGGTGGCTTCGGGCAGCAGGGTTATGGATATAATGTTAAGGAACTATACAATGAAATATCCCATATATTAGGACTGGACAAGAAGTACACAACTGTCATAATCGGGGCAGGAAACATTGGTCAGGCTATTGCCAACTATTCAAGATTTGATAAGTTCGGCTTTGACCTGCATGGAATATTTGATGTGAATCCTAAGCTGATCGGCATGAGAATCAAAGATGTTGAAATTAAAGATCTTGATCAGATGGAAGCTTTCCTGGCTGAGAACAAGGTCGATATCGGTATCATCTGTGTTCCTCAGGCTCAGGCACAGAAAGTTGCTGATCTTCTGGTTGAAAATGGTGTAAAGGGAATATGGAACTTTGCTCCATTGGATATTGAAGTGCCAGAAAATGTATCCATTGAGAATGTACATTTAAGTGAAAGCCTGCTTACACTTGTCTATCTCATGAACGATCTGGATAAATAGAGAAAATCATTGGAGGGGACCTGAATGAAGGTCCTTTTTTTCATTCTTAAAGTCCATGTCTTTCGGTTGAAATAATCGGGAAGAATCCGTATACTGATAGAGTGATTCAAATAAGTCATTGAGGCTTAAGATATTGGGGGAAACAGATGTATAAAATAATTCGTAAAAAGGAACTGGTAGAGAATATCTATCTCATGGATATTGAAGCAAAGCGTGTAGCCAAGTCTGCACTTCCGGGGCAGTTTGTCATCGTTAAAGTGGATGAGTGGGGCGAAAGAATTCCGCTGACGATCTGTGATTATGACCGGGAAAAAGGAACAGTGTCAATCGTATTCCAGACTCTTGGTGCATCCACAAAGAAGCTTGCAGCGCTTAATGAAGGAGACGAGATCAGGGATTTTGTTGGACCTCTTGGTAATCCTTCCGAGGTGGTCACCGATGAGAAAGAACACCTTGAAAAGAAGAGAATCGTTTTTGTCGCAGGTGGAGTAGGAACAGCGCCTGTTTATCCTCAGGTGAAGATGCTGAAGGAAAAAGGCATTGATGTGGATGTGATCATCGGTACACGTTCCAAGAACACACTGCTCATGGAAGAGCAGTTCAGGAGCGTGGCAAAGAACCTCTATGTCTGTACAGATGACGGAAGCTATGGCTTCAAAGGCCTTGTGACGGAAAAACTGAAAGAACTCATTGAGGTGGAAAAGAAAGACTACAATCTTTGTATCGCCATCGGACCCATGATCATGATGAAGTTTGTAGCAAGACTTACAAAAAGCTATGATCTGGAGACCATTGTGTCACTGAATCCCATCATGGTGGATGGTACAGGAATGTGCGGAGCCTGCCGGGTCACTGTAGGTGATGAAGTCAAATTCGCCTGTGTGGACGGACCGGAATTCGACGGACATCTTGTCAATTTTGATGAGGCTATGAGGCGTCAGAGCATGTACAAGACTGCAGAAGGAAAGAAAAATATCATCATAGAGCAGAAAGCGGTTCATGTAAAGTCTGATCTGTGTGATTTGGGGGAAATACTGCATGAAGAAAAATAGAGTACCAGTTAGAGAGCAAAGACCGGAAGAGAGAATGAAGAATTTCAAGGAAGTCAGCTATGGATATAATCTGGAGGAAGCACTTCTTGAAGGGGACAGATGCATACAGTGTAAAAACCCGAGATGTGTGGCAGCCTGCCCTGTGTCCATAAACATTCCGAAATTCATTCTGGATTTGAGAAAGGGCGATATCAAAGCCGCACGAGACACCATTGGAGAGTCAAGTAATCTTCCAGCAGTATGCGGAAGAGTCTGTCCCCAGGAAGAGCTGTGCGAGGGAAGCTGCATCGTAGGCATCAAGGGAGAACCGGTCAACATCGGTAAGCTTGAGCGCTTTGTGGCAGACTGGGCTATGGAAAACAAATATAAGAATACGGATATAATGCCGGCTAATGGAAGAAAAGTAGCGGTTGTAGGGAGCGGTCCCGCAGGTCTTACCTGTGCGGGCGACCTGGCAAAGCTCGGATATGACGTGACCATCTTTGAAGCACTTCATGAGCCTGGTGGTGTTCTGGTCTACGGAATTCCTGAATTCAGACTACCCAAGGAAAGTGTTGTGAAAGAGGAGATCAATCTGCTGAAAGAGCTGGGCGTGAAGATCGAGACCAATGTCATTGTCGGTAGAACTGTCACCATTGACAGCCTGATTGAAGACGAAGATTTTGAAGGCGTCTTTATCGGCTCTGGTGCAGGACTTCCTATGTTCATGGGCATCAAGGGTGAAAACGCCAATGGCGTCATGTCCGCCAATGAGTACCTGACACGTGCAAATCTGATGAAAGCCTTCAGTAGTGATTACGACACACCCATCAGCCATGGAAAGAAGGTGGCTGTAGTTGGTGCTGGAAATGTGGCAATGGATTCAGCAAGAACTGCTATAAGGCTTGGTGCAGAAGCGAGGATTGTTTATAGAAGATCTGAGAAAGAGATTCCAGCTAGAGCGGAAGAAGTCCATCATGCCATAGAAGAAGGGGTCGTCATGAGTCTTCTTACAAATCCCAAGGAGATCCTTGTGGATGAGAACGGATTCGTCAAAGGCATGATCTGTGTGAAGATGGAGCTGGGAGAACCAGATGATTCCGGCAGAAGAAGACCCGTGGAAATAACTGGAAGCGAATTTGTCATTGACTGCGACAGTGTGATCATGAGCCTGGGAACTTCTCCGAATCCTCTCATCGCCTCTACCACAAAAGGAATCGAAACCAATAAAAGAGGATGTATCATCATAAGTGAAGAAAGCGGAGAGACTAGTCTTCCTGGCGTTTTCGCAGGTGGAGATGCGGTGACAGGGTCCGCTACGGTAATCCTTGCCATGAGTGCAGGAAAAAAAGCGGCCAAGGGTATCCATGAGTATCTTGAAACGAAAGAGAAAACAAATTAGAGAAAAGAGGACGATATGGACTATAAAGCAGTAGAGATTCTGGACAATGAAGTCAGACTGAGAGATGTAGAGAATTTTCATCCGAAGCATATCTTTGAATGCGGACAGTGTTTCAGATGGAATAGAATAGACAAGGATGATGAGACCAGATTTCAAGGGATAGTCCATGGAAAAGTCGTTCAAGTAAGCCTTAAAGATAGAGATGTTCATCTGGAGAACGTGAACATCAGAGAGTTCAACGCATTCTTCAAAGAGTATTTTGATCTGAACAGAGATTACACGAAGGTGAAGGAAGTGCTCAGTAAGGATCCTCTTCTTAAAGAGGCGGTGAAATTCGGATATGGAATAAGGGTTCTTAACCAGGAACCTTTTGAAACGCTGATTTCATTCGTCCTGTCTTCCAATAATCTGATTCCGAAAATCAAAGAAGGAATCAGAAAGATCAGCATGAATTACGGAAAGGGGATTTCCTTTGAAGGGGAGACTCATTATGCCTTTCCTACGCCTCAGGAGCTTTCTCTGGCAACAGAAGAGGAGCTTAGGGAACTTGGGGTAGGCTATCGTGCAAAATACATCTATGAGACTGTACAGGTAATCAGGGAAGCGGAGCTTCTTAAAGAGGAAGAAAAGAGAAGAGAGCTGACTGAAGAAGAGAAGGATACTGTTTTGGATGATCTATTGAGCATAGCATCTCTTCCACAGGATCTTTGTCATAAAGCACTGCAGAGATATACTGGTGTAGGAGCCAAGGTGGCTGACTGCGTGATGCTCTTTTCCATGAAGAAACAGGAGGCTTTTCCCGTGGATGTATGGGTGAAAAAGGCCATGATGCATTTCTATGGTGCAGAAGGAAGTAATCTGACGAAGATCAGGGAATTCGGCCAGAATCAGTTTGGGAACCTTGCAGGGATAGCCCAGCAGTATCTTTTCTATCATGCCAGAGAAAATAAGATCAGAATTGATTAGTGAAGTAGTAAAGTAGAGAATACATTTATAGAGACATATAGCTGAATGAAATCTAAAATCCTCCTGAAGTTGCTTCAGGAGGATTTTTCGAATATCTTATTATGTTATTCGATTCGGATGAAATTCTCTCTTGAAAGAATTTTTTCAATGGAGGAGACAAAGCTTTCTTCAGCGCCCCAGGACCATTTGAAGACAATGCCCTGGCCACCGCCTGCGCCGATGGCATCCACTAGGATATCACCATTTCTGCTGGTTACAACCACGGTGAGGCTTGCCCTATTGGATGAACGCATGTAGTATTTCTCAAATACCATGATATAGATTGTAGCGTCATTCACTTGGCGAGTCACGGAATCGATAAGCTCAACCGTCATGCCGCTTCTACTCATTTCTTCTTTGATGATATAAACAATCTCTTCTCCGTTCCCTTTTCCCTGCATGGATACTTTAGCCATTTCAAACTCCTTACTGTCGTAATATTATGTTTATACACTAATAATAACATATTACAAATATAGAAAAAAGAGCATATATCGATGTTATTCATCTGAAAAAGATCTGAATGAAAAGAAAAGATCCGACTGAAAATCAAATTCAGTCGGATCTTTAATTGGGAGGAGTTGTTTAATGAAAAAGATTTTGTGCTAAATTCCAAGAACCATTCTGTCTTCGATGACTTCAGCGTTCTTCTTGAACATGGTGATGACATCTTTCGTTGTGAGAACTGATTTGTCTTTGCCGCGAAGGTCTTCAACAATTCTTCCTTCATGCATCATCAGCAGTCTATTCCCATAGGCCAGTGCATGATTCATGTTATGCGTAACCATCAAGGTGGTGATTTCTTCCTGACTGATCAGTTTCTCTGTGACGCCCATGATGATTTCAGAAGTACGTGGGTCAAGTGCTGCCGTATGTTCATCCAGAAGAAGAAGCTTCGGTTTTTTCATTACGGCCATAAAGAGTGCAACAGCTTGCCTCTGTCCACCGGACAACAGTCCGATCTTTGTATGAAGCTTCGTTTCAAGGCCTAACCCCAGCATTTCAAGCTGCTCTTTATAGTAGCTAATTCTGCCTAGATCAATGGCTCTCTTGAGGCTGAAACTGTTTCCTTTGGCATCTGCCAGTGACAGATTTTCAAGAAGTGTCATATTAGGAGAGACGCTAAGCCTCGGATCCTGATGGACACGACCGATGAGGGTGGCTCTTTTGTATGCTTTCTTATGGGTCAGGTTCTCTCCATCCAAGATGATCTGTCCTTCGTCTTCGTCAAGGGTTCCTGCAATGAGATTGAGAAGGGTAGACTTTCCTGCACCGTTGGAACCCAGTAGAGTGATGAAGTCCTTACGCTCCACTTTCAGTGAAAGGTTATCGATGACTCTGTTTTCGAGTGGTGTATCCTTGTTAAAGGTTTTTGACAAGGTTTCCAGATTCAGCATAGGAATCACCTCCTTCAGATAGGTTCGCTTTTTTTACGGGTTTCTTTTTGTGCTTGAAGGCACCTGATGTGAAGCCCATGGCAAGGATGACTGCTATTGCCGTTGCCAGCTTGAAATCATTGGGATCCAGTCCGAATCGCAGTACAAAGACAAGGATGGCTTTATAAAGGATTGCACCGGAGATGGCAACGGTGCTCATGGAGACGCTCAGCTTCTTCAGTAGTGAGAAGCCTATGATGACTGCTGCAAGTGCAGTCACGGCACTACCAGTCCCCATTCCGATATCAGAGAACCCCTGATACTGTGCTGTAAGCGCACCGGAGAGGCCGGCTAGAAAGTTTGCCACCATAAGGCCTAGAATCTTGATTTTATGACTGTCTGCACCAAGGGATGTAAGGATCTCCTCATTGTCACCAACAGCTCTTAGAAAAAAGCCGGTTTTTGTTTTGAAGAAAAGCTCGAATAAAACCTTGATCAGTACAACAAAAGCGATGAGAAGGAGAAGGGTGCTTATATCTTCTCCAAAGAAGTTCACGGCTTTCATATCAAATACATTACGTTCGTTAAATAATGGGATGTTTGATTTTCCCATGACTCTCAGATTTACAGAGTACAAGCCGAACATCACAAGAATTCCAGCCATGAGTCCATTAATGGAGAGCTTTGTATGAATGAATCCTGTGATCAGTCCACCCAGTGATGCGACTAAAGCTGAGATGAGCGTGGCCACCCACGGATTCACGCCATTAAGGATCAGTACACCACAGACTGCAGCGCCAAGGGGATAGGTTCCATCTACGGATAGATCGGGAAAATCCATGATCTTATAAGTGATGTAGATCCCCATAACAAGAACAGCAAATAGCATGCCCTGTTCCAGTATATTGATCAGGATATTCATTATTTACCTCCTACCAGTTTCGCTACAGCTAAAATATCCTCCGGAATTGTGATACCGAGTTTTAAAGCCGTGTCTTCGTTTACCACGATCACTGGATTTTTCATTGTTGAAATTGGGAGGTCATTGGGTTTTTTGCCTTCGAGAACTTCAATGGCAATGAGTCCTGTTTCTCTTCCGAGTTCATAGTAATCCAGGCCAGCTGAAATCAGCCCTCCTACATTCACCCCAGCATCTTCTGCACAGAATACTGGAACGCTCTGTTCCGTAGCCAGCTTCACGATGATTGCGTAAGCTGAGGCGACAGTGTTGTCTGTTGGTGTGTAAAGCACGTCAATGCCTTCCAGGGCAGTTGGAAGAACGGAATTCACATCACTTAGATTTGTGATTCCTACTTCTTTAAGAATAAATCCTTGTTTTTCCGCTTCGATCTTCAGCGCATTCACCTGATAGATGGAGTTTGCTTCAGAGGTATTATAAATTACACCTATGGTTTTAGCATCGGGCAGCACTTTCTTCAATATATCGAGCTGTGGTCCGATGGGTACACCGTCAGAGGTTCCTGTTACATTGGTGCCTGATGCTTCAAAGGACTCTGCGATTCCTGCATCCACCGGGTCTGTCACCGCGGTGATGACGATGGGAATCTCCTTTGTGGCATTATAAGATGCCTGGGCACTTGGCGTTGCGATTGCAAATATGAGATCCTTTCTGCTGTTTGAAAAATCCTGGGCGATGGTCAGCGCTGTGGGCTGCTCGCCTTGTGCATTCTTATAGTCGATTTCGATGTTCTCTCCTTCAATATAACCGTTCTCCTTGAGTACATCCAGAAACCCTTGTCTTGAAGCATCCAGTGCCTCATGCACGACAAACTGATTAATTCCAATTGACACGACATCTTCTTTGCTTTCGCAGCCTGCTGCCCCAAGGGCAAAAAGCACTGCTGCTGCCACCATTAATTTTTTTACTACCATACTACCGTCCTCCTATACTACAATTCATGAATTTTTTATGAATTACCTAATTATAAAGAGGTGATAGTGGCTTTGCAAGTGGTAGATATTTCTATTTTCAGCAATAATAGCAAAGAAAATGAACTATTATTGATAAATTAAGACTTTAAATACATGTATACTGACTGATTAGCATCATGATGAATAATGTAAACAACTACATTTCAATATTCTGAAATTTCAACAAAATGAAAGCAGGCATCCATATTAAGATGCCTGCTCAAGTACTTCATAGAAGTTATCTTACAGATAGAGTCCGATGTCCGATGCCGATGGCGAATTCATTGAGATGGAGAAGGCCGATGCTTACATAAATACATACAGCAATATCCTCTCCCATACGCACAAGACCTATTTTACCGCCTACATTGAAGTTGTTGGATCTTTCCAGAATCTGCATGAGTGCATCTCTTGTTGCTCCCATGACAGCACCTTCCGCTGCATATTCTTCGGGAATAAGACCTGCTCTTTTTGAAGCCACCAGGGCTCGTTCGAGTATCTTTGAAATGCTGTTGGAGATGTTTCCTCCAATATCAGCAGCGGCAGCGTGTCCGCCCATGGACTGAATCTTAGTGATCAGTTCCTTCTCTTCTTCTCTTGTTGTTAAAGCAAGCCTGACAGCTTCCTTTGGTATATCCAGACTTAAAATCATTTTGCACACCTCTTTTTTACCATTTCTTAGATTATATCAGACATTTTCCTTCAGTTCTTCTTCACTCCGTCTACAGGAAGAAGAAAAACTACGTTTATCCACTTGTAAGACTATTTCTTAGGCTTCTTATCTGCGAATCTGCCCACCAGATAATAAAGGAGAGCCATGAATGCCATCAGGATAAGAATAAGAAATGCAGCCTGCATGAAGAACCATTCTGGAAGGATCCTGATCACAGGATCGATTCTTGGGTCGAAGATCCAATAGTCGTTGCTGAAGGCGATTTCATGAAAGATCACAAAAGATCTTGAAAAATCGATCATAAATGGAATCCCCAGAATGACGGGTATAATAAAGGTAAGTAGTGCTGTGTGTTTCATGTATCTGTAATCTTTCTCTTTTCTCTTTCTGATGAAGATCAGAATGGAAAGAAAAAGCATAATGAGAAACAGGATGAATACAAGATCAAAGATGACCTTCACTTCTTCAAAATGGAATTCTCCCTGAGGCGACATGGCAAGACCATCGAGCTTCAGGTTTCCTCTGTAGAAGGGATTCAGGTAATCGATGAGGATGTCGTAATTGGACTTGATGAGTCTTCCGGAGTATTCCTCATTCAAGGCTTGGATTTTCGGGATATTATAGTAGTAGAGAAATCTCAGGTTCAGCCCCAATAGGACAGAACCTGTAATGATCATCATTGCGTTAATAATGGCATATATGAATTCTTTTGCTTTTTTCATCATAGTAGTACAGAAGGTGATTTTTCATTCACTCCTTCTGTATGGTTCACCTCTTTCTTCTCTATAGATTGTAATAATAAGTTCGCCTTAACCTATGAATAATGATATCATGATTTGGGACGATATATAAGATGTTGAAAGCAAAAGAGAAATGGAGATTTTTTCAGATAATGACAGCTAAATGACTGTAATAAAAGATTTTATGCCATATTTAAGAGAAAGACCGTAAAATTGTATTTGAATTAAGAATCAAATAAATTATAATAGGAAATAGGTGTTAGCACTCTTTAGATGAGAGTGCTAATAAAACGAACTTATAGGAGGAATGTCAAATGATCAGACCTTTAGGGGACAGAGTCGTTTTAAAGAGACTCGAAGCTGAAGAAACAACCAAATCAGGAATTGTATTAACAGGATCCAGTAAAGAAAAGCCGCAGGAGGCAGAAGTCATTGCCGTAGGTCCAGGAGGATTCGTGGAAGGTAATAAAGTAGAGATGGAAGTCAAGGTTGGAGACAAGGTTCTCTTTTCCAAGTATGCAGGAACAGAAGTGAAGCATGAAGGCGAAGAAGTGATTGTTGTCAGACAAAGTGACATACTTGCTATTGTAGAGTAGGAGGAGTAAAGAAATTATGGCTAAGAAAATCATATATGGCGAAGAAGCCAGAAGAGCAATGCAAAAGGGTGTAGATATCCTTGCAGATACTGTAAAGGTAACATTAGGGCCAAAGGGTAGAAATGTAGTTCTAGAAAAGAAATTCGGTGCACCACTGATTACAAATGATGGTGTGACTATTGCAAGAGAGATCGAACTTGAAGATGCTTTTGAGAACATGGGCGCACAGCTTGTGAAGGAAGTTGCTACAAAGACCAATGATGTAGCAGGTGACGGAACAACTACAGCGACAGTACTTGCTCAGGCTATGATCAGAGAAGGTCTTAAGAATGTGACAGCTGGCGCAAATCCGATGTTCATCAGACAGGGAATCAAAATTGCAGTAGACCGTGCTGTAGAGGAAATCAAGAACCAGAGTATCGCCATCAGAGGAAAAGATGACATCGCTAAGGTCGCTGCAGTTTCTGCAGGAGACGAAGAAGTCGGTCAGCTTATTTCCGATGCTATGGAGAGAGTCGGAACAGAAGGCGTCATTACTGTAGAAGAATCCAAGAGCTTCGGAACAGAACTAGAAGTTGTGGAAGGTATGCAGTTTGATAGAGGATATGTTTCCGCTTATATGGCAACAAACACTGAAAAGATGGAAGCCGTACTTGATGATCCATACATCCTGATCACAGACAAGAAGATCTCGACCATTCAGGAAATCCTGCCGATCCTTGAACAGATCGTACAGACAGGTAAGAAGCTTCTTCTTATTGCTGACGATATCGAAAGCGAAGCAGTTGCAACTTTAGTCGTAAACAAATTAAGAGGAACATTCACCTGCGTGGCAGTGAAGGCTCCAGGATTTGGGGACAGAAGAAAAGAAATGCTTCAGGATATCGCAATCTTAACTGGTGGACAGGTGATTTCAGAAGAGCTTGGAAGAGAGCTTAAGGATGCAACTCTTGATATGCTGGGAAGTGCAGATACAGTCAGAGTCAACAAAGACGAGACTGTTCTTATCAGCGGAAGAGGAGAAAAGCAGGAAATTGAAAACAGAGTCAACATACTGAAGGGGCAGATTGAAGAAACCACTTCCGAATTTGACAAGGAAAAGCTCATGGAAAGACTGGCAAAACTTGCTGGTGGTGTTGCAGTGATCAAAGTTGGTGCAGCTTCAGAAACAGAGCTTAAGGATAAGAAACTGAGAATGGAAGATGCTCTTGCAGCAACCAAGGCTGCTGTTGAAGAAGGAATCGTTCCTGGTGGTGGAACAGCATACATCAATGTCATGAATATTATTGGTGAGATCACCAGTGAAGATCCTGATATCCAGGTAGGAATCAACATCGTCAAGCGTGCACTGGAAGAACCTTTAAGACAGATTGCCATCAATGGTGGAGTAGAAGGGTCTGTTGTCATTGAAAAGGTGAAGAACAGTGCAAAGGGTGTAGGATTTAATATCCTGACTCAGGAGCTTGTAGATATGGTGAAAGCTGGTATTGTAGATCCTACGAAGGTAACAAGATCTGCACTTCAGAATGCTGCATCAGTTGCAGCAATCTTCCTGACTACTGAATCAGCAGTTGCTGACATCAAGGAAGATGTACCGGCAATGCAGAGTCCAGATATGGGCGGAATGTATTAGATATAAGAACAATATATAAATATATAAAAGCGGTGCGAAAGTACCGCTTTTATATTTGTAAAAAATGTTAAGCTGAATAAACAAAATGTAAAATAGACTTGACTTATTGTATAGTTGAATATACAATTTAGATATAAATTTAAAAACAGGAAAGGAGAATCAGATCATGCCTATCGAAAATTATATTAGGATATTCCGTGCGAAAGAAGGATTTACTCAAGAAGATTTGGCAAAGAAGATTGAAGTGACTAGGCAGACGATTATTTCACTTGAGAAGGGAAGTTATACACCTTCGCTTGAACTTGCTTTTAAGCTGTCAGAAGTATTTAAAGTTCCTATCGAAGAAATATTTTATAACGTGGAGGATGTAAAATGAGAAAAACAATAATTGGTCAAGTACTGACAATTCTATTGACCTGGAGTTTATATGGTATTTATATATCAAGAAAAGCTTTTGAGGGGTCTTTTAACAGAAGTGAGTTAGAGATAAGTGATTTTATATTATTACTAATTTCTGCAGCAATTCTATTACTAATTACTGGTTTACTATTCTGGAATAAGCTTCGAGATGATAAGAAAAGAAAATTTCACTATATACTTTCCGCAAATTATTCCATATCCGAAGAAGACGAACGAGATAAAATGATTATTAATAAAATCACTAGAACAAATGCTGAACTATTCTCAAATGTTTTTATACTGATAATTGCCATATTAGCTACGGTAATAAAGAATTATGAAATTTCAGTGGATAGTATACTGCTTGTTATGATTTTGATGACTACTTTAGATGGAGTTTTCTTTCTCTATAAGTATCTAAAAGTATATAAGGTCTGATTGGTATCATTAAAAAAAATCTAGGTCATATGCCTACATGGACAGTATATGGGCGGAATGTACTAGTAGGAATACAGTAAATAATAGTAAAAAAAGGCCGTAGATACTGTTGATTCAGTGCCTACGGTCTTTCTGATTATAGCTATCCGCGGAGTTTTTAAGTTTTTGTGTGAAACCTAGTTGAAATAATTATACGGTGGTATTCACCAAAAGCATCAACTCTGAGTGAATTCTATATTCTTTATAATTAATCTTTCTTGTACTGAATTATTCGGAATATGAGTGATAAAATTATAATCACTGTAAATATCAAAGACAAATAGAAGTGGAAAAATCTATCCGCTGATGAGAATAGAGTTGTAGTCATCAACCAAGATGCAGGTATCGCTGGTAGCATCGCGATACTATTAATAAGTAAATAAATTTTCTTTGGTACCTTGTTTTGTAAAATAGATGTGATTAATATTGTGGATAAAATAACAGATAATAATACATAGAGTGGGGATATCAGTGCATTGATAATGAATCACTCCTTATGAGATTTATTTGTGACACCTGATTTATTTAATGTTTATCAGCTCATATCCTGATCTCGTCTTTTCAACAATATCTAAATCTATGTGCCATTGATAAACCCAATCAATATTAAATTTTTCATAAAATAACACATGAGATATATGTAGAGAATAGTTAAGTTCAGTATATAGCACCAATTATCTGTATTCAAGATAATATTATTAATTATTTTATATAATTAAAATGCGATTTATATAACTTTATATTATCTAGAGAATGTGGAGTATTCCTACGTGAACATCTAATGGTTGGAATATATTAAGGCAAATTTAACTGAACAGAAATATGGAAGGTGATGCGAAAGCATCGCTTTTCTTATCTGAATATTTATTAGATGTTATTGACTACTAAAATAAAATGTAGTAAAATAAATTATAGTACAAAATAATTTAGTAATCGGGAGGTTAAGTATTATGCAATTCATGGATGTGTTTCTTCAGAAGTTCGGGCTGAGCAGGTATGATGTTCATAAGAGAACCGGGATTTCACAGCAGACCCTTTCCAGTGCCAACAAAAAAGATCCGGAATCCTATTCAGGGAAGATTCTCACGGCACTTTCCCAGGCAACAGGAATTTCTCCAGGCGATGTGCTGGACTCACTGATCCGAATCAAAAATAAGGACGAAGTGTACATCGTAAGAAACTGGGAAGAACTGAAGTTTGCGCTGGATTCTAGAAAACCTGAGTTTCATGTCATTGGAGAGTTCACTGAAATCATGAAGGAAGTGAGGTCAGGCCAGCTCTCAGATACCGCAAGGCTTGGTACAGAACTTGGAAGTGGCGGTTCGGTTGGAATCATCGAAGCACTCTATTACTTCGTTCATCGACAGCTCAGTGGTGGAAACAAGGAAGAGGAGAAGATCAAGGACAGCGTCAGTAAGCTGTATCATATCATTCTACTGGATGAAAATACGGTAGCGTTGAGATTGAGATCATTAAGCTATTAATAATTCTTAAGAGGAAGATTTTCTTCCTCTTTTTAATTGTATGAATTTCTGAAAGAGAATCTGAAATGGCGAAATACATCTAAAAATAAAATTATGAATAATTGCTCTCTCTTCTGAATAATTCTCATTCTGTTTTCCATAATAGAGGTATCAAAGAAAAAAGGAGGAAAAAATGAATGAGAACAAGGAAAAAGAAAAGGGGGTTTACATTAGTAGAGCTGCTCATCGTCATCGCTATATCAGGCATACTTATGGCCATGTCTGCTCCGAAGTATCAGGGTATTGTGGATAAGGCTAATGAGATGGAGCAGAGAGCTCATGTGAGAGAAGCACTGAATTATATAGATATCCATAATCTGGATGCTGGAGCTGTTATTTTAGATTCTGAAGAATTAAGCAGTATAACCGATCTAGGTGCTGAATTTGAAAAGGTATGTGACAAAATCAATGATGATTATACAAAGCTTTCCGTAAGTGAACTTCGGATTTTTGCTGAAGGTAAGGCTCTTACTGTTACTGGAACTCCGTAGTGAGGAGTGAAAATGCAGATCGTCTGTAGTATTCTATTCCCGTTCTTAGCTTGTATCTGCGGTGCCCACGTCCTTCGGGATACAGTGAAAATTAAGATACTGATTATATTGCCGTTCGCGCTGACCCTCATTGGAACATCCATCGGTTTTAAGTTTTCGATTATAGAGATGCTTTTCTACTCCTCTTTTCTGGTAGGAGTAATCACAGATGCCCACAGCGGAGAAGTATATGATTATTCTCTCTATGCCATGGCCCCATCTGCACTCTATCTCTTTTATGGGACAAGAAGTTATATTGCTGCCATCTTTATGATTCTTATTCCCATCTACAGAGGAAACAAAAAGCTACAGTTCTATTTTGGAGAGGGGGATCTGTGGATCCTTCTCTTCATTTCTATGGCTTATGGACGGAATGTATTCTACACTTTGTTTTATGCTTCCTGTCTGGGGCTCCTGTTCTCTTTTGTCAGAAAGAAAAAGGAAATCTATTTTCTACCTTTTCTTTTCTTAGGTCTATTGATTTCCCGCGTGGAAAATATCAATAACATCTTCGGCATTTAGATGCGGATTGTTAAGTTGTGAAGGTTATCTTTTATGAAGGTGTGAAGAATAACACAATTCCTGCAAAATGCGTTTGACATTAGAGGAAAGGATAACTATAATTAGATTTAATTTAATAAAGACAGTTACTCGTATAAGCCCTTGATATGGAGGGGCGTCTCTACCGGAAGCCAAAGTAATTTCCGCCTATGAGTGACAAGGTGCTCTTTTTAGCATACCCTTGTCACGCATGTGATTTCGGGTATGCTTTTTTAATATGAAGGAGGACCAAATGGGAAAAATTCTAAAGACAGCGTATACTTTTGATGACGTACTGCTGGTACCAAACAAGTCGGAGGTACTACCAAAAGACGTATCTGTAAAGACAAGACTCACAAAGACTTTAACACTTAATATTCCACTTATGAGTGCCAGCATGGATACTGTGACAGAATCCACCATGGCGATTGCCATGGCTAGAGAAGGTGGCATAGGCATCATCCACAAGAACATGTCCATTGAAGAACAGGCACATGAAGTGGATATCGTGAAAAGACAGGAAAATGGAGTCATCGTCAATCCGTTCCACTTGAGCCCTCTTAACAGTGTTGCTGAAGCCAACGAACTGATGAAGCGTTACAGAATCAGCGGCGTACCTATTACGACAGATGGAAAACTTGTGGGCATCGTGACCAACAGAGATCTTGTTTTTGAAACAGATTATAAGAAGCCGATTTCCGATGTGATGACAAAGGAGAATCTCATTACTGCGCTTGAAGGCACAACCATTGAAGAAGCCAAGCAGATTCTGAAGACCCATAAGATTGAAAAACTTCCATTGGTGGATCAGGACAACAACCTGAAAGGGCTCATCACCATCAAGGATATAGAGAAAACAAGACTGTTCCCTAACTCGGCAAAGGATTCCAGAGGAAGACTTCTCTGTGGTGCTGGTGTGGGGATCACTCAAAACATGATGGAACGCGTAAAGGCACTTGTGGATGCAGGGGTGGATATCGTTGTTCTTGATACTGCACATGGGCACTCGGAAGGTGTCATGGCAGGGGTGAGGAAGATTAAAGCTTCCTATCCTGATCTTCAGGTTGTAGCGGGTAATGTAGCGACAGCACAAGGTGCACTGGATCTGGCTGAAGCGGGAGCGGATGCTGTGAAAGTAGGCATCGGACCTGGTTCCATCTGCACCACAAGAGTGGTATCCGGAGTCGGTGTCCCTCAGCTTACGGCTGTAATGGACTGTGTGGACGCACTGAAGGATCTTGGCATCCCTGTCATTGCAGACGGCGGAATCAAGTATTCCGGTGATATTGTTAAGGCTCTTGCTGCAGGAGCTGGCGCAGCCATGCTGGGTTCCATCCTTGCAGGATGCCATGAATCACCAGGAGAGATGGAAATCTATCAGGGAAGAAACTATAAGGTTTATCGAGGCATGGGATCACTGACTTCCATGAACAAAGGATCCAGCGACAGATACTTCCAGGAAAATGTGAAGAAGCTTGTACCTGAAGGGGTAGAAGGAAGAGTTGCCTATAAGGGACCTGTAGCAGATACCATTTTCCAGCTGGTCGGAGGAATCCGTTCCGGTATGGGTTACTTAGGGTCTAAGGACTTTGCTACATTGAACGAGACAGCAACCTTTGTGGTTCAGACTGCAAATGGACTGAAAGAAAGCCATCCTCATGACATCTACATCACTAAAGAAGCACCGAACTACAGTAATAAGGAAGCGTAGGAGCGAATATGGATATTAATATGATTCTAGTCATCGATTTTGGTGGTCAGTACAATCAGCTGATCACAAGAAGAGTCAGAGAAGCCGGTGTATACAGTGAACTGATTTCATCAAAAACACCCCTTGCTGAAATCAAGGAAAGAAATCCCATCGGTATTATTCTTACAGGAGGACCTAATTCTGTCTATGATGAAGGTTCCATGAGTATTTCAGATGAAATATTCAATCTTGGTATTCCGGTTCTAGGCATCTGCTACGGTCATCAGCTTATGACTCATAAACTGGGAGGTAAGGTGAAGACAGGTACCATCAAAGAATACGGGAAAGCGGATATTGATTTTGATATCAATAGTACAATCTTCCAGAACCTTGAGGCAAAATCCACCGTGTGGATGAGCCATCAGGATGAAGTGGTGGAAGTTCCTGAAGGGTTTAACGTAATTGCATCCACAAAAGACTGTAAAGTCGCTGCCATGGAGAATAACGAAAGAAAACTCTACGGTCTTCAGTTTCACCCTGA
Organism: uncultured Proteiniclasticum sp.; assembly: GCA_964643785.1. Classification (GTDB taxonomy): domain Bacteria; phylum Bacillota; class Clostridia; order Clostridiales; family Clostridiaceae; genus Proteiniclasticum. The sequence goes on along the minus strand of CAZXUT010000007.1, from coordinate 39,245 downwards.
AGTGAAGCACTCCGTACTTGGAGAGGAAATTCTATCGAATTTCATCCATCAGGTATGTCAGGGTGAAAGAACCTGGGAGATGAAGGACTTTGGAAAGCAGAAGATTGAAGAGATCAGAAAGAAAGCCGATGGAAGGAAAGTGCTTTGTGCGCTTTCTGGTGGTGTGGATTCTTCAGTGGCTGCTGTCCTTGTGCATAAAGCCATCGGAGACAATCTAACCTGTATTTTTGTAGATCATGGTCTTCTTAGAAAGAATGAGGGAGACGATGTGGAGAGAATCTTCAGAGAAAGATTCAAGATGAATCTTATTCGTGTCAATGCGCAGGAACGTTTCCTCAGCAAGCTGAAAGATGTGGAAGACCCTGAAAGAAAGCGTAAGATCATCGGAGAAGAGTTTATTAGAGTCTTTGAAGAAGAGTCCAACAAACTTGGAAAGATCGATTACCTTGTTCAGGGAACAATCTATCCTGATGTTGTTGAATCTGGGACAGATACTTCTCAGGTGATAAAGAGTCACCATAATGTGGGAGGCCTTCCTGATGATGTTGATTTTGAGCTCATAGAGCCTTTGAGAGAGCTTTTTAAAGATGAGGTAAGAATACTAGGTGAAGAGCTTGGAATTCCTCATGACCTGGTATACAGGCAACCATTCCCTGGTCCTGGTCTTGGGATCAGAGTACTGGGAGCAGTGACAGAAGAAAAGCTTGAAATCGTAAGAGAAGCTGATCATATCTTCAGAGAAGAGATTGCGAAACATAATCTGGACGAGACCATCTGGCAGTATTTTGCAGCACTACCGAATGTGAAAAGCGTGGGCGTCATGGGAGATGGTAGAACCTATTCTCATCTGATTGCACTTAGAGCTGTAAACTCTACAGACGGGATGACTTCCGAATGGTCCAGAATTCCTTATGAAGTGCTGGATATCGTTTCAAGAAGAATAGTCAATGAAGTTCCTGGAGTCAATAGAATCGTCTATGACATAACAAGTAAGCCACCTTCTACCATTGAGTGGGAGTAATAAAAAAAGTGTAATAAATATAGAAATCTATAAAAAGCAGGTAGTCTCATTAGTGAGATTATCTGCTTTTTACAAATTGGTCTAAAAACAATCTATTATTATAAAAATAGAACGAAAAAAGTACATTCCTAAAGATTACACTACTACCTCTTTCGCAATATATACATTCCGATTGATGTCACTTTAGAAAGGCAATATATTTGTTTCAATTGCTAAAAGCTCGCTTGCAATGGAAATTGTAACACGATATGTCATAAAGAAGGAGAGTTCGAAAAGCTTTCAGTGCTTCTACTAATAATTATAGAATTTCTGAATAATTGATTCTAGAATCCCTAATAATGAATTAATGATAAGCTAGGATAATATCACATTATGTAATATTATCTTTTAGCTTTTCAAATAGAGCTAGATTTAATGCTATAATTAAAACATATAGTTATAAATATTTCATAACTATATAACGGTTAACATCCTATGTGATTATCTTATATCATAGAGTTGTTTTAAAAGTGTGCAGAGTTTGGGATCTGAATTCAAGAATACTTATTTATTTCAAAGCAATCCATTAATTGAAAATAGAACTAGCTATGATAAAATTTGAAAAGAGGTGCTTTATGGATAAAAAAAGAATTGTAATCTATTCACTTATATTTATTATTACCATTGCCATGGCAACGCAAGGATTTAGGGATTTTGGTTCTGAAGGACTTATTGTGCCAATGATTGTTACTTTTGCTTACTTCATCACAATCTTTATTATTGCAACCATCATAAAGAATAATTCTATTGTAGATATTGGATGGGGCATGGGATTTGTTGTTGGAAGCTGGCTTTCCCTTTTAACCACAGAAAATCCAACGGCACTATCCTATGTGATCGTTGCTTTTGTTACTGTATGGGGATTGAGACTATCTATAAGATTATTAAAAAGAAACTATGGAAAACCAGAAGATTTCAGATACGCACAGTGGCGTAAAGAATGGGGAAATAATGTTGTCCTCATTGCTTTTTTCAGAGTGTTTATGGTTCAAGGAATCATTAACTTTATTGTAGGGTCTGGAGCTTATGCATTAATCAAATATAATGAATTTAGCTTTGGATTAAGTCACCAGGTACTTGTTTATGCAGGCTTACTTATTGCACTAAGTGGATTATTCTTTGAAGTAATTGGCGATGAGCAATTAAGAAAGCACATTGCAAAAGGGACCAGGTCATTACTACAGTCAGGGTTATGGTCTATCACACGTCACCCTAACTACTTTGGTGAAATTTTAATTTGGGTTGGTATATATATCAGTGCTATAACATTGTTGTTTACAAAATCCGTAAGCCCAATCTACTATATTGCATTAGCTTTATCGCCGATTATAATGAGTACTGTATTACTAAAGGTATCCACTCCATTGCTGGAAAAGAATATGGAGAAATACGATGCCTGGGATGAATATACAAAGAAAGTGCCAATGATTTTCCCTTGGGGAAAAAAATAGGATCGAAACATATAGATCTAAGCATAAAGAACAGCACATCACTCATAGGTGGCTGTTCTTTGTGCTTTTTATTGTTTTAAGCAAGAGAGAAATAAAATAAAATAAGCATGGGTACTTACTGCTACAATTGTAAATATCGCATTATTTTTAGTTCAAATAGGATGGATGGCTTTGGGATTCCGACTTCTATTCTGACCATGATAACCTTGCTTGTTGCAATAGTATATGTTCTATTCTATGTTTTGAGATATAAAAACGCTGCTTTTCCAATTAGTCCTGCTTGGGGATTCTCATAGTAGTCAGGGGAGCTACCTTTGTTAAAAATGGCTATTCTATATTTCCAAGAAGAGAGCTAAAAGATAAAAGGGTGAATAGAAATCATAAAAGGTGACTGCCGAATTATTCGACAGCCACCTTTTATATCGTTTTCTATATCAGGAAATCAGATTATTATTTCCTGTTTCGTGGAGTGTTTTCTTTTTATAGATCCTTATTTTCCTGATCGGTGATGGTTTCTTTTATCGCAACGGATTTCTCAGTAAGTTCAGTTTTAAAACGTTCACCGAGCTCCTTTGTATCCATTCTGCTTCCGATGTTACCGCCTAAGAAACCTGCAAGCAGGGATTTGACATCAAAACCTAAACCATCTGATAATCCTGTAGTGACCTGAGTTGTAGCTTTTGTGATGTCTTCAATCATCTGAGCGGTATTTCCTGAACCGTACATGGTGATGCTGTCCACATTATTGAGTGGGCTAGCAACATTCTTCGCAATTTCAGGAAGAACATTAAAGAACATTTCAAGAACTGCAGCTTCTTTCATCTTGGCCATAGCTTCTGCCTTCTTGTCGATTCCTTCTGCTTCAGCCAATCCTCTAGCCTTGATACCTTCTGCTTCAGCTATATTGATGGCTTTTATACCAATAGCTTCTTCTTCCTTTGCAATTCTGCCCGCTTTTGCTTTTTCGATTTCAGCTTTTGCTTTATTCGTTGTTTCATAAAGTTCAGCATCTGCGATCTTGTTTCTAGCATAACTTTCAGCTTCAGCTTTTTTCTTGATCTGCCCGTCAAGTCGCTGTTCTTCAATTCTAACTTCTCTTTCCTGCAGTTCAATTTCCTTTTCCTGCCTTGCAAGGTTTGCATCCGCTGAAGCGATTTCTATGAGTTTTCTCTGGTTTTCTTTTTGAATTCCGTAAGCGGCATCCGCTTCGGCTTTCTTTGTGTCTGCACTCTGTTTGAGTTCAGCTATTTTGATATCAAGCTCATGCTGTTTCTCTGCAATCTCTTGTCTTGATTTTACTTCTTCATCGTTGGACTGTTTATTTGCTTTCGCCTGGGCGATTTTCACGTCTCTTTCTGATTCAGCCCTTACTATGGAAGCGTCTCTTTTAATTCTTGCTGTATTTTCAACACCTAGATCAGCTATAATACCATTTTCATCCCAGAAGTTCTGAACATTGAAGGATACAATCTCGATACCCATTTTCTGCATATCGGGTACAGCGTTCTTCTGAACCTTGTCAGCAAAGGCTTGCCTATCTGAAATCATATCGCGTAAGGTCATCGTACCGATTATTTCTCTGATATTACCTTCTAAGACATCCATAACCATGTTCATGATATAGTCTTCATTCTTATTTAAAAAGTTCTGTGAAGCTAATTTAACAAGTTCCGGATCATCTGAAATCTTGGCAACTACAACGGAGTCAACAGAGACATCAATGAATTCATTTGTAGGGACAGGTTTTTCTGTTTTAACATCTATTTTTACAACTTGTAGTGTCAGTCTGTCCTTTCTTTCCAGAAACGGAATTTTTATGGTGGCTCGACCACTGATATATCTTGGTTTTTTCTTGTAACCTGAGATGATGATCATCTCGTCGGTACTAGCCTTTACATAACCTGTCATCATGATCAGGATGAATATAATGATACCTACTACACCAGCTATTTGTTCTAATGTCATGTACAACACTCCTTCTTATTTTGTAATTTTTATCTATATCAAAATACAATTGAAAATTGCACTTTTAATAATGAAGTTGAAAACCACTATTAATAAAATATTGATTTAGGATGCGTTTTGTAGTTTAACTTTATAGGATACATTTTTAATGGTATTTATGAAAACAATTGTATATATTGTAACAAAATAATCATGTACATTCAATATTACGATTGTTAATACTTTATCCTAGAACTTAAATTATTAGTTATCTTGTTTTATCTTGTTTTCGTGCTTTGATTTATTTGTACTTTGTTTGTTTATGGACAGATTAATAGGTGTATGCTATTCATTTAAATTTATTGTAGTAATATTTAAGGCTATTCTTTATAATGAAAATAATAAAGTAATGATATAATTGAACATCAGGTATAACAAAAAATGAATATCTGCAACTTGAAGATTGTTGCAATAGAGTCATTGATATGAAAACAAAGCCAGACTCTTAGTGTTATTGAGATTGAATATTTATTAGGAATAAAGAGGGGGGATTCATGTGAAAAAACATACGAAAAAAATAATTGCACCCATCGTGATTACAGTTTTGGTGATCAGTTATTTCATCTTCTACATGTGGATCGGCTGGTCTTCAAGTGATGAGATACCGTTAATTATGAAAATACTGTTGTTGGTTGTCCCTGCAGGATTTATTGGGTTGAGTTCATATATGTTGTTTGAACGAATCAAGGAAATTAAGGGAGGTGAAGAAGATGATCTTAGTAAATACTGATTACATAACAGGAAAAGAACTTGAAATGCTCGGAATGGTAAAGGGAAGTACCATTCAGTCAAGAAATATAGGAAAAGATATTTCTCAGGTATTCAAGACCATGGTAGGCGGAGAACTTAAGGAATATAATGAGATGATGAATGATGCAAGAGCTTTGGCCACAAAGAGAATGGTAGAAGAAGCTTCTAATTTAGGAGCAGATGCAGTGGTGAATATCAGATATGCTTCCTCTGCAATCATGCAGGGTGCAGCTGAAGTCATTGCATATGGAACAGCGGTGAAGTTCAGATAAGCAAGAAATAGCATATTGTCATTATATTAATCAATCCACCTTCTACGATTAAGTGGGAGAGAAAAAATAGTACCCCTGAAGCCATTGATTTGAAATGGTTTCAGGGGTTTCTTATTTAAATACATGGAATTCTTCAATTTCATTGATTTCTTTTCACAAGACAGCTATTTATTGAACACATAAGAATGTTAAATAACATATCGTTCATGGAATCGTCATTGGCATAAAACGAAGACATGCTATGATGATTAAAAATATTAAGGTCTGTTAAGTTATTAAGCAGGAAAGGATCATAAATGAACGAAGAATATACTATAAGTCTGGCCTACGGCTCCAATCTCAACATAGAAGATATGAAGGAGAGATGTCCTGATGCTGAAATCATCGGTACTGGAATTCTTGAGAATTATCGTCTTCTTTTCAAAGGAGATGAGAAGGAAGGGTTTCTGACCATTGAAAAAAAAGAAGGATCTGTGGTCCCAGTGGGGTTATGGAAGCTCTCTCCATCTGATGAAATAGCACTGGATGAGTACGAGGAATATCCTCAGATGTACTATAAAGAGAATCTCCCAGTAAAAACCGAGAAGGGAGAGGTGATCTTTGCCATGGCTTATGTCATGAGAAAGGATTATGAGGATAATCATGAATTTAATCTACCCAGCAGCGAGTACCTTCGATCAGTCATTGAGGGGTATAAAAACTTCAAATTTGATGGGGGATATTTATTGGATGCACTTGAAAAGAGCATCAGAAATCTGGAAAAGAAATAATCAGATCAGGATACTATTTATATTTCTGAGTTACTCAAGAATTTTAATTTGTTGAACTTCAGAGATATAAACAATCCAGCCTCAACCATAGAGTAGCAGCTGAAAAATAACGGTGTGGAAGTTAAAAGGCAACGATTATTTCGTTGCCTTTTCCTTATATCGAGCAACATATTCATCTAAAAAAATATGGCTATGTTTTAAAGTAGTGTTGAAATTAGACTATTTTAAAGGCTCTGTATGAAAGTAGTGTTGAAAAATGGCTATTTAAAAAGGGATTCTAATGAATCCCTTTTGTGTCGTAATTAATAAAAAAACGAACTAAGTGTGCAATATTTCCCAATGTTCATTTAGCAGAGTTTCGAATAAATTAACTAAGTGTTTTAAGTTTTACAAAATAGTAATACACTAATGACCATGACAAACCCAAGCAACACAACGTAAAAAGGACAATGTGAAAAACACACTCTATCCTTGTGACATCAATTATTTGGTCGGTTTTCCTTAGTTTGTCATAATTGAACTTAAGCCAAACTCATAATTCTATATTATCCAAAATTTTTGCTATATATTTTTGTGTATTACTTAGGAAATCTTGTTCTTGCATTCGAGCAATATTTAAAAAACTCCACCCATCTTCCAACATGTTTTCAATAACTTTCCAACCAACATAATATGCTTCTCTTTCTATTCCGGTAGTGCCCGTTCCCATAGTAAATTTGAATACTTTTTCAGAGGACGTCTCTTTCAAATAAGGTAAAATTCCTTTCAGAATTTTAATTTCATTATCACGGCATTTTTTTAACCAACCTTTTTTTTGAAACTCTACATAAAGCTCTTCTTGGTAGCCAGGAATAAGATGTTTACTCAATTGAGTGGCTAAACCTTCTGTCATTACAATTGAAGCGATTGAACGCTCCCATTCCATTTTAATACCAGCGATTTTTGAATGGACAAGATGGACAAGTTCATGTACTAAAACAATATCGTTAACAATATTGTTACTTTTGTTTTCAATCGGAAAGCATATTGCAATTTTATCATTACTATAAGGTGCAACAAATGCATTACCTTCAAAAGACCCTACAAAGAAAATAACAACAAACTCAAGTTTGTCATTATATCCTAAAGTCTGTTTTATAAATAATAGGTATTCCAAAATTTCACTTGAATCTAAAGACCATTCTTCTAAAATTGGAATGACCTGCTCATACTTGTCCCAAGCTTCTTCTAACATTTTTTCAGCTAAATTTTCTCCTTGTTCGCCAGGAGGTACAGCTGCAAAATTATAGTGCTTTTTCCATAATGCATAGCGTTCATTTTCTTTAGATGTTTTAGCAATATTGTAGTACTTTAAAAAATTTGGTATTAAATTAATTATTTCAATATCATCTTTTTTCATAGAGTTCACTTCTCCCAAATAAACGCATGAATTTCAGTTAATTCTTATTGCGTCAAACTCAATTAAATTATTCCATTCTATTGCACTTGCGACTCATTTTGCTACAATTGCGTACCAATTTAACTATACAAACACAGGTATCCTGGTCTTGAAATCTGAAATTTTTGTATAGGCATGTGGAACGCAGCTTTGAACAATGAAGTTCTTGATTTTTATGGCGTCCTTATCACTTCCAAACAGCTCAATCCACTTAAACCAGCACATATAGCTGCTTAGATATTTCGTAGATACTCCATTGAATACACGCATCCATCGTTTCAATTTGCTGTGTATGGAGTTGATGTGCTGTATATGGTATACCCCTTCTTTGTGTTTTCCACTGGGAATGCGTTTGTGGTCCAAAGAAAGGTCCTTTGCAAATTTTATGTAACTTTTATGGCTATCTGTGCAGAAAATAGAATTTTCGCCTATGCGTCCATCGTAGAGCTTCTTTAGGTCATTAGAAGTCATTCTCCCTTTGCACAGAAGTTCCATAATCAAGTTCCCCTGCCTATCAGTTGCTGTAGATACACATACTTGCTCTTGGGAAATACCTCTCGTCTTCACTTGGGAACCCCTGTGACGGGATTTTCTGGGCATCTTGGCAGTCTTGGTTCCCTTAAAACTTTCCGCGAAGAAAACTTCATCCGCCTCAATGACACCATCTACATGTCCGATTCCATTGAAGGACTTTAGGCAGTCGAGAATTTTATGTCTCCAGAAGAAACTTGTGGCAATATTGATTCCTACGATTTTAGCACTTTTTCGGATAGAATAACCAGCAATCATACACTTCGCGTACTTGAACCACTTCTCCAAGGATGACCGACTCTTATATATCGCTGAATTCGTGAAGTCAGTGAAGCTCTTTCTGCATGATTTGCAGAGATATCGCTGCTTTCCATTGTATTTGCCGTTGCGAGAGATTGATTCAGCCCCGCAATGCGGGCAGACCTTTCCTTTGGAGAATCGGGACTCCATGACTTCTTGAGAGATTCTTCCAACATGAGAGCTAAATAGAAGTACTTCCTCCAGGGCGGAGAGTACATTTTCTTGTTCATTTGTTGATAATTTTTTAATCTCTAAAAGTATAGATGCAACATTAGGCATATACTCACCTCATAAGATTTAATACTCTTATTATATCATATTTTGCAAAGAAATTAAATGAATTTCAACACTACTTTAAAACATAGCCAAAAATATATATCTGTATAAATTACTTTTGTGAGCACTTCCATAATGCCATGGGATGAGTTTTAATGCGATTCAAGATTTCTTCTGATTCGAAAAGAAGCTCTGGTCTGTATTCTTTAATTAGAAAGGCTTCAAGAAATCCCCGTTCATTCTCCTCTAGTTCTAATAAGTCTCGTAGCCATGTTTTGACTTGAGATTGAGATGTTTCAAGAATGAATTTCTCCTTGCTTCGCAATACAGGATACAGCTCTGTTTTAATGCGTTTATGGGAGATTTGATCAATATTGTCAAGTTGAAATTCGAAAGGAGGGAATTGAGAACCGATAGCACTGTAGAATACGATACATTTTCGCAGTAGTATTTTTTCAGATTCATTAAACATGTTAGATTTCACTAAGTTATGAATATCAAAAAGATCACGAGGAGCTGTTCTATTAAGGAGTGCTACTATTTTGCTGGCAAATATTTCGATAGGAGCTACACTAAGAACAGAAACCCCTTCAGGTTCCCAGGTTGATCGAAAATGCCTTTGATTAATTTCGAGGACATGATTGCGAAGCATATAATTGATTTCAACTTTGATGTTGTCTTTCATACCACCAGTATTTATGTAATTAAAGACAAGCGACTCCAGAGCATAGTGATCTTTTGATTTTGAACTCAATGAATAACCAGTAGCTGACATAAATTTGTGGATTCGATCATTGATTCTGATTCTTGAAGCCATCATGTCATCCCGGGAAACATTCTCTGAAAAATCCAGATCAATATCAACGGACAATCTTGGTAAATCGAAGATGGTCAAGTTGATAGCTGTCCCACCTTTCAGAGCTAAAGAATTTCCAAGCAAGTTATCATTCTCTAAAAACTTCAGGATTTCAGTTAATCTACAGATTTTCTCATATGTATCTCGAACAAATCCAAGCTCTTTAGCTTGTTTGCCCATTGCTGATTTATTCCACTTCGCCTTCGAGGTCAGCTCCTTTTCTGGTTATCGATTTGATCTTCTCGGGGGCATATAACATCCAATCCTCATGTAAGACAAAATGACTTGAAAGAGGGTCTTTCTCAGAATATAAATATTTTTTTGACTTAGGAATTTTACTTCTGCAATCATCAAAGAAGGTTTCTGGAAGTTCCAGTTGATCTGAAAATTGCTTGAGAATGAAGCCAGTCTTTTGAAATAAATATGCCAGCCCATAATCATCAAGGTAAGTCATAAGCTTGTCAGATCGGAGGGAAGGAATCAACATGAGACTGCGAAGTAGCTCCTCCAAGCCGCCGATTTTTTCAAACGCATAAATACTATCAATGACAGTTCTTTCAAGATCAGTGATCCTGATTCCTGTATTTGTCGTGTTGATTCCGTTGTATATACGAGGAGATACTCGTATATAGGAGATACCATCATAGGTAAAGTCAGAGAACCGACTTTCCGTTGTCACATAGACTTCATAAAACACTTGATTAACATAACCATAATATTCAAATGCACTGTGGAATGAAACGCAAGCATCTTCTGCTATGTGTGATGCAATTAAAAATCTATTGGCTATTGGTTGCTTGGTTTCAAGACTGATTGTTACATAAAGATCTCTTCGGACACGCTCAATATACCCAGCGTTCATATAATTGTAAAGTAAGGAGTGTGCTGCTTGCTCGTTGCCAATCATTTCTACAACATCTTGACGTGTAAAACAGCCCAGGTCAATTAGTTTATCTAAATATTTCATCATTCCACCTCCATACCTATTATTACACGAAATATTATAAATTTCAAATGTTTTGTGTAATAATAGGTATGGAGATTCTTTAATCTGCACGAAATATTCTTTATAAGAAACATTTCGTGCAGAAACAGAAATATATGTTTTCAACTTATTTATTTTTTGATCGAGGCTATTCAAAAGAAAAGTGAATTTACGGTGGGTCTATGGATCGACAGCGACTGGCAATCGTATTGATAGTTTTCTAGTATGTATCGATTGATGTGCAATAGACACCGATGAATTCGTGTGTCTCAGCCAATCAATATATCATTTCTAAAGTTAAAACCTCGGCATGCTTTATTTAAAAGCTTTCCGAGGTTCTTGTTTTTGTTATTCTATTAATCAAGCGCTTCTCTTATCAGCCATTCTCTGTGCGAGTTTCATGCCCCAAATCGTGCAGACAACTGCGCCAATTAACGCACCTATATAGGTGGTGATCTCATAACCTTCTATACCGTAATTTTCGTAGATATCAAAACCGCCCAAGAATGTTCCGCCCAAAATAAGACCCAGATAGGCTCCACCAAGTATTCCGACAATGAATCCGATCGAACCGCCGAGGATTTTTCGTAGAGACATACTTTTCATCTTCATCAGTCCTTTCTTGTCTATTTATGTTTACATTATATCAGGAATGATTAAATTCTGATGACTATTTAGCGACAACTAAATTCAAATAGTGGAATTTCTGTGAGGTAATGTGAGATCTGATGAATATTGCAACCAGAAAGAAGCATAAACATCTTCAAACCTGAAAGAATCCAGATAAACACTAAACTCTGTGTTATCTGGATTCTTCCTGTGCATTTTCAATTGGTATAACTTAGTTGAACAGTCCTTTAAAGAAATCAGAAATGGCATCCATGATGCTTTTGAAGAATCCGGTGATTCCGGTCTTCGTCTCATCATCCAGGCCATCCCATGTGGATTTTACATTATCCATGAGATTTCCACCTTCTTCAATCAGATTCTCTCCGAAATCCTTGATGGCAATTTTCTGTTCTGCTGTAAATTCAAGTTTAGAAAATTTATCCATAAGGTCGATGAGTCTCTGTTTGTTTTCTTCTGTAAGAACGCCATCAAGATTATAGTTGTTGATGACAGTGTTTACGATATTTGTGATGGTGACTGTTGTGATCTCTCCATTGTTATCATCTTTTTCTTTCTGGATCTGTGCTTTGATATCAGCAATGGCAGCATTAAGAAGTTCATCTGAATATCCTTCTTTGCCTTCGTTCTCTTCACTGATATCAGAGGTTTCTTCCAGTTCTTCCTGGGCTACGACGATGTTCTCTTCAGGAAGTTCAGCATTTACATCACTGAATGCCTTATAAACACCGGCCAATGCACCGGATCCGTCTACTGCTTTTACAGATGCGATTCTGATGTTCAGATTCACAGCACCCGCTGTAATTGCAGCATTCTGGTACTGTGCTTTTGTAATCTTGGTTATGGTTTCTGGAGTGATGATTTCAACACTGACACCTTCGTCTGTGTCGGAAGGTTCCAGATAAACCGAGGAATAAACCTGGTTATAGGTATAGTTGTTATGAAGAATGCCATTCATTTCATTAATTTTGACTTCAATTTCTTTTATGTCATCACCAGTATCAAGAAGATCTGCAGTTCTTAGCTTTTCTTCATCGGTAAGGCTTTCACCATAAGCGAAAACAGGTTGTGTAATCTCGGATGCGAATACCTTTTTCTCTGCGATAGGTGCGGCTACGAGAACCATAACCAACATCATGGTTAACAGATAGCTTAGCTTTTGTTTTTTATTGTTTTTTGTTTTTATCATTATTTAGTACTCCTTTTCTTTTATAAGTTCTATTTCAAGTTTTATTGTACATGTTAAAGGATATCATACATTTCTTAAGTTCAAGTGTAGAATGCTTTAAGATTTAAGTATTCATATCGTCATATACATGCCGTCATATTCCTGTCTGTTCTTCATTTTTAAAAAGGGAAATAGTCTCAGAATTGCTCTATATGTGGACTTGTCGTGAGTATTCTGATAGGGATTCAATTATTATGAAGTGTGAAAATTTCATGCGCTGATGGTGGAAATATGAGATAATAAGTAAATTATAAATAAAGATAATGAAATGAGGTTTTCTATGAGTCAGTTGGGAATTATGGTAGGACTGGATAAAGAAGCGGCTTTTGAAGGCTGGTTCTGTAAAGTCGATGATTATAAGAATGATCTGATCTTTTCAGTGATCTGGGGATATTCGACCCATGAAGAATCAAGACATGCTTTTATACAGTTCACCAGCAGTATTGATCAGAAGACATCCTATATCAGATATCCCATAGAGGAACTGTCCTGGGAGAAAGATCCTTTTGTTCTTCACATCGGAAAGAACAGTCTATCAGAAAAAGGAGTAGTTCTGGACTTCATGATGGATGGAATACCTGTTAAAGGTGCGTTCGGGTTCAGTACGTTCACACCAATCAGAAAATCTTTCTTTAAACCCAATATCATGGGCTGGCTTACCCGATTCCCAAATGAGTGCAATCACTCCATCATCAGCATGAATCACCTAGTGCACGGTAATCTCAGGATTGGCGAGAAAGCCTTTGGAATCAATGAAGCGTACGGTTACATGGAGAAAGACTGGGGTATAGGGTTTCCTCGTGAATATGTATGGATTCAGGCCAATGACTGGAAAGAAAGTTCAGTGGTCTTCAGCTATGCCACGGTACCAGTTTTAGGCAGGCATGCCAAAGGATTCTTTCTGGTGATTCAACATGAAGGAGAAGAGTATCGTTTTTCAAGCATTGAAGGAAGCAGGATGATTCACTTTAAAGTAAGCAATGACTCTTTTACAGCCATCATCAAAAAGGGAAAGTATAGGGTGGTCATCAAAGCGAAACAAGCCCATCCTGTTGCCTTAGTGTCACCCGATAATGGGGAAATGAAGGCGAAGATCAAGGAATCCCTGGATGGCAGAGTAGAGGTTCTCATGCAGAAAGATAAAATTGATTATATTAAGCTTGAGACCAGTCGCGCTTCCATTGATGTCCATTATTAATAGTAGTAGAAACACAAGGCTTCCGCTTGATAAAAAAAGCGGAGGCCTTGTTATTTTTTCACGTGAAATGGATAGTTTAGAAAAGTTATGAATATTCTGTCAAAATTCCCAACCATTGTAGTGGAAATATCTTATTGGTATTATAATACAATTATAGAATATGAGCTAATTATGTCGAACAAATGATAAATAGTTAATTAAATCATATTATTCTGAATAAAGCCATTATTAGAAAGATGGAATATATAAGTAAATGAGGGGATTCTGATGCGCGAAAAATATCTGTATGCCCTTGAGGATTCAATGATAGGAATCAAAGGGGGAAGTAAGACCAGTAATCTACGGTTTCTGATCAGAAAGAAATACTTAGTTCCAAAAGGATATGTTCTGAGCTGGGATGCACTGTGTGATTATAACTCTGGTGAAAAGTCCGTAATGGACCAGATCAGAAGTGAACTCAAGAGTCAGATTGATCCTGACAGGACTTATGCTGTCCGCTCATCAGCGTCCATAGAGGATCATAATGAGTTTTCTTGTGCTGGACTTTTTCAGAGCTATCTTGGCATGAGAGGTGAAGATGAAATAATCCAGGCCATCCTTAAAGTATGGCAGTCTGTAGGAGAAGAAAAGCTAACGACCTATTGTGAAACACACAATCTGGATACCCAGTCGATTCTTATGGCGGTGATCATTCAGGAAATGGTGGATGCCAGATCCTCTGGGGTTATTTTTTCGAAAAATCCAATTACCGGGTTTTCTGAAATCATCATAGAAGCAGGAGAAGGAAACGGGGATGAACAGGTTGAAGCGATGAAAAGTCCTGAAAGGTGGGTGTCCAAATGGGGGAACTGGTTGGAGAAACCCGTAGACGGGATTATTCAGGAAGCCCTCGCAGAAGAGCTTGCAGATAAAGCACGTGTCATTGCAGAGGCCTATGGAAAACCAGTAGACCTTGAATGGGCTTACAACGGGGAAAATCTTTATTTTCTCCAGGTACGTCCCATCACTCAGCTTGATATCCCCATCTATTCCAATCGGATCACCAAAGAAATGCTGCCAGGAATCATCAAGCCTCTTGTGTGGTCAGTGAATACGACCATGATCAATAAGATATGGACGGAAATTCTAGTAAAACTTACAGGAGATTCCTCCATAGAACCAGAAACCCTTACGGGCTACTATTTTGGCAGAGCATACTTTAACATGGCCTTGTTCGGCCAGGTCTTCGAGAGCCTCGGAATTCCATATGAGGGTCTGGAACTACTTCTTGGCGTGGAGCAGGATGGTCCTCGGAAGCCCCACATCAAACCAGGGATGAAAATCATGAGAAGAGTACCTAGTCTCCTGTCACTCACAAGAAGCTTTCTGACAGCTGAAAAAAGATACAGGCAGATTGAACCCTATAAACGTGGAGTCTACGAATTTATTCAGCGAGAAGTGGATGAAAGTAAAAGCAAGGAAGAAGATTTGAGGATTGCGAGAAAAATTGCAGAAGAAACAGAAGCTGTGGCTTACTTCAATATTATCCTGCCCATGGAGATGATGATGTACCATAGAATGCTGGCAGGTTTTTTGAAGAAGCATGATTTTGATATCAGAGAGCTGATGCTTAAGGGAGTGGAAGAGGCCTCCAATGAGTATAGTCCTCATTATCATCTTGCACAGCTTAAAAAGAAATATAAGCTGCCTGACGCACAGCTGAGTGAATATGAGCATGAGCGCCTCCATGAGGACATCCAATCGTTCTTGAAGAGATTCGGTCATTTCAGTGACAGTGGAAATGACTGCTCCAAGATTCCATGGCGTGAAACACCTGAGCTGGTTTATAAAATGGTTGAAATGGCTGCAGAGCCTTCTAATGAAGAGCAGTGGCTTAATTACTATGACCTGAAGCTACCCATCCTGAAGAAAAAACTATATGGTGGAATTTATAAAAGAACCAGCCGTTATGCTGTACTTCGTGAATCCATCAGTTCTCTTTATACATTTGGATATGGACAGTTCAGAAATGTCTTTGTAAAAATGGGGCGAGATTTTGTGAAGGAAGGACTTCTTGCCGATCAGGAAGATATTTATTATCTCTACTGGGATGAACTGGTGGAAATCATAGAGCATAAAAAGAAGCTTCCACTGGCGGACCTTGTGAAGGAGAGAAAGGAAGAACTGGATCGCTATGAACATATGATTGTACCTGAAATCATCATCGGAAAAGAGCAGCCTCTATGTAAGGAGGATATGGAGGAGGATTATAAAGGCATACCTACATCTCTTGGCGTATACTGCGGACCTGCCAGAGTACTTCGGGGGTTTTCGGATTTCGAGCGTCTTCTAGAAGGTGATGTCCTGATCATTCCGTTTTCCGATGTGGGTTGGACTCCTTTGTTTGCAAAAGCTGGTGCTGTCATCGCAGAATCCGGAGGGATTCTTTCTCATAGCTCCATTGTGGCAAGAGAATACCGTATACCAGCAGTCGTGTCGGTGCCCGGAGCCTGCAGAATAAAAGATGGCATGATGGTCACCGTGGATGGATACAGCGGAAACATATTTGTTGAAGAAAAATAGGGGGTGAAAATCAGATGGAAGAATACGGTATCTTGATGGTCTTTGCAGCTGCAGGTTACTTGATCGGCTCTATTTCTTTTGCACGGATTATATTCGCCCTGAAGCGTCCGGAAGAAGAACCGGTACGTATCAGGTCTGTTTCAAGTGATGGAGAGGTGGAAATCATCTCCCATGCCATTGGCGCGACCAACGTCATGATGGCCATGGGGAAGAAGTGGGGAATGACAACCATGTTGCTGGATCTTTTGAAGGCTTTTATTCCAATGATTCTCATCCGGGCTTTCTATCCGGATGAATCCTATCATCTGCTTTGCGGAATCTTTGTACTCATCGGTCATTTATGGCCTGTATGGCATCGCTTCCAGGGAGGAGGAGGAAACTCCACAGCCCTTGGCATGATGCTCGCAGCAAGTCCGATTGGTCTTCTTGTGACCCAGTCTATAGGAATGGCGATCGGGATGGCTTTACCTGCAGTCACATTTCTGGCAGGTGTTGGATTGTCCATTCCCTGGTTCGTTCTGACAAAGGGATTCTTCAGCCACGAGACTTACTTTGCATTATTCATGACTTTTTTCTATATTCTGGGACAGGTTCCAGAAGCAGTGCAGTATATTCGTCATATGAGAGCTGGACATGTATTTGACATGAAGCTCGTGATCACCAAGATGAAACAAGCGTCAAAAAGTGAAACTGTGGAGAATGAAACTGAAAAGAAGGGAAATGTATGAGTGTATTAGAAGCCAGCGAATTGAGTAAAGTATATGAGATCGGAAAACATCAGGTGAAAGCCTTAGATGGTGTGAGCCTCCATGTGGAAGAAGGAGAATTCATCGCCGTCATGGGACCATCGGGAAGCGGTAAGTCCACGCTTCTACATCTTCTGGGCGGACTGGATCAGCCAAGTGGTGGTGATATCACATTGGCTGGAGAAGTGGTGTCACTTCTTTCGGACCAGAAGGCGACGCTTCTAAGAAGAAGAAATATCGGTTTTGTCTTCCAGTTCTACAATCTCCTACCTACCCTAAGTGCCAAAGAGAATATCCTTCTTCCTCTGATCATCGACGGGAAGAAGCCGAAAGAATACGAGAAGAAGCTAAGTGATCTTCTGGAGCGGGTCGGGCTTACAGACCGAAGAAACCACCGTCCCAGCGAGCTTTCCGGTGGAGAACAGCAAAGAGTTTCTCTTGCCAGAGCCCTCATCACTGAGCCGAAATTACTGCTGGCGGACGAACCTACAGGAAATCTTGATTCCAGGACAGGAAATCATGTGATGGAACTTCTGGCTGAATGCGCAAAGGATCTTCATCAGACCATCATCATGGTCACGCATGACCCTAAAGCGGCTGCTCATGCGGACAAAATCATCTTTTTACAAGATGGAAAGATCCGAGAAGAAATCGATTTTGCGGAAACGAAAAGTATGCATAAAAAACTGAAGATCATCCTGAATCGTCTTGAGAGTTGGGAGTGATTTTATGAGACTGATTAAACTTGTGACCCTGCGCTCTATGTATAAGAGAAAATCCAGAAGTATACTCACTTTGTTTGGTATCATCATCGGTGTTGCTGCTATATTTTCTATAAACCATGTGAATGAAAAGGCTTTTCAGTCTCTGACAGAATTTTTCGAGGGGACATCAGGAAAAGTCCAGCTGGAAGTATCCAGCGCTTCAAGAGGAGAATCTTTCGATGCTGAGATTCTCGAGAGGATCTTAGATACGGAAGGGGTAGAAGCCGCTGTATCGATTCTTGAAACCACAGCACTTATAAGAAATGAAGAGGAGGAAGAAGAACCTTTATCCATCGGTTTTACAGGCATAGGAAATGATGGATTTATTTTATATGCCATCGATCCGGAAGAGGATCAGAAGGTAAGAGACTATGTCATCACGGAAGGCAGTTTCTTTAAAATGGACGATGAAGCGAAGATTCTTCTCGTTTATGATTACGCGGTAGAAAAGGACATCCAGCTGGGAGATAAGATCAAGATCCAGCTGGAGCAGGGCGTAGAAGAGATGGAAGTAATCGGACTTCTAAAAAAAGAAGGCGCAGGAATGACCAATCTCGGTAAATTCGGCGTGATGCCTCTTTCTTATGGTCAGAAGATCCTAAAGAGTGAAGATGAAATCACCAGAATCGATCTTATAGTAACGGAAAAACAGGGAGACTCGACCATTCTGGAAGAAGTGAAAGAGAGCCTTTCTGATAAACTCGGAGATGGTTATGAAGTGAATTATCCGAACAAAGAGGGTCAGGAGACCAGTCAGATGCTGGGTGGATATCAGATCAGCCTCAACTTCATGGCAGGAATTGCCCTGTTTGTCGGTGCCTTTCTCATCTATAATGCATTGTCCATGACGGTGGCTGAAAGAAAAAGAGAGATAGGACTCTTGCGATGTGTAGGCATGACAAGAAGACAGATGACAGGACAGATTCTTCTTGAAGGCATCTTTCTTGGCATCTTGGGATCAGTACTTGGCGTGCTACTTGGTATTCTGCTTTCAGATGGACTCTCTGGCATTATGGAAAATATTCTTGGTAGTCCAATAGAAAAAGGCGGGTATTCTCCAAGTCTCATATTGATCAGCATGGCCGTGGGGCTGGGGGTCACGATTGTATCCGCGGTGCTTCCTTCCATACAGGCAGGAAAAGTCTCACCTCTTGAAGCCATGAGAAAAAGTGATACCAAGAAAGAAGGAAGAATGCATAGACTGCTTTGGATTCCAGGGCTTTTGATGCTCCTGACTTCCATAGGCATTCTGATCTGGAATCCTTTTCCTTATGATGTGCAGTTCAGGCTGGGCAGCTTGACTGTCTTCATGCTTTTCTTAGGCGCGACGCTGATGATTCCAGTGACCCTTTCACTATGGCAGTATGTTGTGAAGTGGCCGTTTAAGGTCCTTTTTGGAGGAATCGGTGTCATCGGTGTAAGAAACATTGAACGTTCCAGGAACAGAACCATGCTTACAGTGGCGGCATTGATGGTAGGTGTATCGATGATTGTGTCAACACAAGGCATCACAGGTTCATTCAAAGCAGATCTTGAAGAATGGATGGATGCTTTTCTTGGAGGAGACATCTTCATCAATTCTTCTATTCCAGTGAGCGCTGAAGTGCGTGAAGAGCTGGAAGCCTTTGATGAAGTAGAGGTGGTATCTCCTGCAGCGACGCATCGTGTGAGCTGGTCCCGAGAAGGAGAAGAAGAGGAAGTGGATTTCATCGGTATCGACCCTATTGCCTACAGTGAGGTGACAAAGTTTGTATTCGTAGAAGAAGACATCAATGAAGAGGAAATACTTGATAAGATGGCGCAGGAAGGATACCTGCTTATTTCCGAAGTGATTTCAAGTAAGTACGGTGTTATTCCAGGAGATCAGATTTCGCTGAAGACAGAGGAAGGATTCCATGATTTTGAAGTGGCGGGTATTATTCTTGATTTTTCAAGTCAGGGACTTGTTGTCACAGGAAATATAAAAGATCTAGAAACCTGGTTCGGCATAAAGGAAATAAATACTTTTTCCATAAAGACAGTGGAAGGCAGTAATGTGGAGAACACAACTGAAAAAATGAAGGAAGCCTTCAAAGAGGATTATGATTTTCTCGTAGAATCCAATGTAGCACTTAAATCTCAGGCAGACCAGCTGATCAACCAGGCTTTCAGCATGTTTGATGTACTGGGCATACTTTCTGTCATGGTGGCTGCTCTTGGTGTGCTCAATACCCTGACCATGAGTGTCATGGAAAGAACCCAGGAGATCGGTATGTTAAGGACCATGGGCATGACCAGATTCCAGATTGTGAAGATGATTGAATCAGAAGCAGGTCTTCTTGGGGTCATCGGGGGTGCTCTCGGTCTTCTACTTGGAATCCTTCTTACCTGGATTCTATTGCAGGCCATGGGAGCCATGTCAGGATATCAGCTGGAATTCATGATGCCTGTGAAGGCTATCTGGATGAGCATCGTGGTAGCTCTTGTTACATCATTTGTTGCTGCACTGTTTCCTGCTATGAAAGCTGCAAGAACACCGATGCTTTCTGCAATACATTATGAATGATCAGAATAGTTGAGATAAAGAGATTAGAGTGAAATAAAGAGAAATTTCAAGGTCGTAATAAATGAATGAAACTTGACTGTATGTATGGAAATCCTTGCATGCAGTCATTCATTCTGATGATCTGTAATTAATTTACGATATAATGTTCTTAAAGAAAATGATGGTAAAAGGAAATGAAGGAGGGAATTCAGATGATAAGAAAAGATGCTGATGAAGCTATAGAGGACCTGACGATGATGCTTTTGTATCTTACGAAATTCACTGAAAAAGATGGAGGGTTTGAGATGGAGGATCGGTCTTGGAAAGGATACCCCTTCAGCATCCTGAATAAGTTTGAGGATGAAGGCCTCATAGAACAGGGTAAGCATCCATCCAGATCCAAAAGTGTATGGATCCGGCCGGAAGGCATAGAATACGCACAAAAGCTTTTAGAAAAATATGAAATAGGGGATTGGAAAAAGAATGATTGAGTATAGATGCAGCTAATGTTCTTAGATTGTATTGTTTTCCTTCTTCATTGAATCCATGATTTTCAGGATGAATGCTTTCGCATTAGAAAGATCCTTCTCATCGGGATGGCCTTCAGCAGATTTTCCAAGCAACTTGAAGATTTTAACCTCTGAAAAGTCAGATGCGGTGAAGGAGCCTTTGCAGGCAAAGCTTCCTAAGGACATAGCCCCTTTTGAGGTTAGATGTCTTAGCAGTCTCTTGTTGTAGAAGCTCATTCCAATTCCGCTGGTTGAAAAGACAAAGACTTTCTTTTCTTTAAGCATCAGACGTTCTGTAAGCTTATATAGATCATTGGACAGATCTTCTCTGTAGACACCGGAACCAAAACCGATGAGATCATACTGTTCGACGCTGTAATTATCATTCTTGAAATTTCCTACATTAACATAGTCGGCTCCCATTTCAGAAGCCATGATTTCTGCTATTTTTTCTGTGTTTGTTCTATAATCGGAACTGTAAAATATTACTGCTTTCAAATTGCCCCCTCCATAATTGTTATGAATCTGTGTATTATGTATAAGGTGATTATAACTGAAATGAGAGAGAAAATAATAGAAGAAAATCTGAAATCGAAGTTTCAGCAGTTCAATGAGCACAGCGTTTTCTGGAAGTCGATTGGTTGGAGATAAATGAAGATTGGATGTGTTTAAAAATGATAAAAACCTATGAATACAGTGCAGAGATCAGGAAGGTTCCAGGGCAGGATGCAGCCTATGTCGAGTTTCCCTATGATGTCAGAGTAGAATTCGGTAGGGGAAGAGTGAAGGTCTCGGCTTCCTTTGATGGCGAGCCATATGAGGGTAGTATTGTCAACATGGGTCTTAAAAATGAAGATGGTTCCACCTGCTATATCATCGGCATCAGAAAGGACATTCGTGCAAAGATAGGAAAACAGCCTGGAGATAAGGTTATAGTGACCATCAGGGAAAGGGCATGATGTAATATTTGATAACTATCAGGAACAGAAAAAATAATTCATAAAGTGAGAGAAAGCCTTTTCTTGTGTAATGTTTTGATCATACGTTAATTTTTTTTCTTTAGTGGTGATAATCTGATAATTCAGTTATTATTAAGGGGGAAGAAGATTGCGTTTCACAACAATGGAGGAAGCTATGAGAGAGTTTATTGATTCTATTGATCCTATTTATATTAGAGCAGGGATGTTCATCATCGTAGCAATTATCCTATATGTATCCGCAAAAAGAATTCTGAACCGGTTTTACAGCACGCTTCAGGAGCAGAACAAATGGTATTTTACAAAGAAGATTGTGATGAACACCATCTATCTGCTGATCTTTCTGGTTTTTATATTTACATTCGGTGATAAATTCCAGGGGTTTTATACAACGATAGGTCTTGCTGGAGCAGGAATCACGTTTGCTCTTCGTGAAGTGATTGTGAGCTTCGCCGGATGGTTTGCCATTTTGTTCGGAGATTTCTTTAAAGTGGGCGATCGAGTGCTTCTAGGAGGAATCAAGGGAGACGTCATTGATCTTGGAATCCTTCGTACAACACTTATGGAAATAGGAGACTGGGTGGATGGAGATCAGTATAACGGAAGAATTGTGAGGGTGGCCAACAGCTTCATCTTCACTTCACCTGTTTATAACTATTCAGCGAATTTCCAGTTTGTATGGGATGAGATTCACGTTCCAATCAGATTCGGAAGTGATGTGAAGCTTGCAAGAAGCATCATAAAGAAAGTATCTGATGATGTTCTGGGTGATGTATCCGTTCAGGCTAAAGATGCCTGGTTTGAGATGCGAAAGCATTTCAGACTGGAAGACGCAGCGCTTGAAAATCGGATTTTCATGACCTTTGATGACAATTGGGTCACATTATCCTTACGCTATGTTGTGGATATCAAACAGAGAAGAACTGTAAAAGATGTGCTTTTCACAAATCTACTGGAAGAGCTTGAGAAGCATCACGGATCTATCGAATTGGGATCTGAGACCATTGAAATGGTCGATTTCACCAAAAAATCTTAAAAAATTAAAAAATAATATATTGGGAGGAATCATCATGGACGATTTTATCATAATAATTATTTTCATCGCTATTGGTATTGTGGTATTTCTTATTACTCGAGAATTCTGGTGCTGGTACTGGAAAATCAATCAGAAGCTAAGGACACTGGAATCTATTGATAGAAGACTGGAGGACCTGCAGAGTCAGATCATGAATCAGTCTGGTGGTAATGGATACCCTCCGATTGAAAGTGGAAGTTCTATTTATCAGCCCAAGGATGATTCCAGAAGAGATAATCCTTATGGAAATGAATAGCTGATGGATGAATTAATTACTTAAGAATTCAAGTTGATTTCAGCTTAAGAATGTAAACAATAGTCATAATAGAAGTTATGTAAACTAATTTTATAAAAATAATAATGAGAAAATACGTGTCTAATAGCTGATATCAGAGGGTTTGCACAAACAATGAAGAAAGATTGATATTCATCAATCAACAATAATAACAGGGGGAGGAATTAATGGATCAGAAAGAGAGAATGCTAAAAGAACTTCCGTATAAAGCATGGATGGACGGACTTGATGAGGAAAGAATGGCCTGCAGAGAAAAATTATATGAATTCAATCATCTTCATCCACGGGAACATAAAAGGCTTCCGGAGATGCTAAAAGGTCTCCTTGGAAAGACTGGTAATATCGTGAATGTTCTTCCACCATTTCATTGTGATTATGGATCTAATATCGAGGTTGGCGAGAACTTTTTTGCCAACTATAATTTTATCGTTCTGGATGTGGCTAAAGTCATCATTGGAGACAACGCTCAGATTGCACCAAATGTAGCAATCTATACTGCAGGACATCCGCTTCATCCTGAAATGAGAAATACCGGATATGAATATGGAATTTCAGTAACCATCGGAGACAATGTCTGGATTGGAGGAAATACAGTAATTCTGCCTGGCGTGACCATTGGAGACAATGTTGTGATAGGTGCGGGTAGTATTGTAGAAAAAGATATTCCGGATAATATGATTGCAGTTGGTAATCCTTTGAAACTTATCAGAGAGATAACTGAAGAAGACCGTGTATACTACTACAAGAATCGTAGATATGATGAAGAATCCTGGATAGAAATACAAGAGATACTGAAGAAAGAGCAGTGAACTAATTCTTCAGACATTAGTATAAGAGCATAAAATGATTCAACTGACATGCGCCCCTAAATGATAAACAGTGATATGAACTCACTGTCTGCCATTTAGGGGCGCATTTATCAGTCTTCAAGCATCCTATCATATTTGTTTTACTATTTCGAAGCATAATATGAACAATATATGATAAAATGTTATCAATTGGGCTAGGGAGGTGACAGCTTGGGTACAGAGAGTTTTAATGCACACACGAAATATCGTATTTTAAAACATGGACAGGAAAGAGGTAATATTAAGGCAACCTGTGAGCTGTTTGGCATCTCTAGAGGGACCTATTACAACTGGATGGATGCATACAAGAAGAATGGAATGACAGGACTGGAAGAAAAGGAAAAGAAGAAACCTGTTATGCCGAATAAAGTAGCGAAAGACATCGAAGAAGAAATACTTTACTATGTATCAAAGTATCCTAAAGATGGTCCTAAAAGAATATATTATGAGCTGAAGAGTGAAGGGCATGATTTAGGGGAATCAGGGATCTTCAATGTTCTTAAAAGGAATCATCTTAGTAGAAGATCCGAACGTATGGCGTTTGCCATGGGAGGATCGATTATAAAAAATAGAAGAAGAATTGATCGGATTCCACATTTCAGGAAAGAGAAGGATTCCTATCCGGGACATCTCATGGTTCAAAGACTGGATTTCATGGGAACCTATGAAGGTGTTGGAAAGGTCTATCAGTATACGCTGTATGATCAGATATCCAGATGGGCAATTGTTCAAATCTACAATACGAAGCAGGAAATCGATCTCTGGAATTATTTTGAAGTTCGACTTCTTTATCTCATTAAAACATTCAACTTAAGTGTGGAGAATCTGGTTACGCTAAAGGACAAAAATTTTCTGGCCTATTTTCTTAAGGGCGACAGATCTAGAGAAATTCTTGAAAATTTTAAAATCAGGCATATATTTCTGGAACCTCAGAAATTCCACAAGTTGTCAGACCTTGATGACTTTCATGAAGATCTGATTCGTGATTTTTATAAAGTCATTGAGGAAAAGAAGTCCTGTAATAGTTTTTTAGAGCTGGAAAGATCTCTTCAGAGATTCATCAGAGAATACAACTTCAATCATGAAATCACGCATGGAGTTCATAAAGGGCAAACACCGGTGAAAGTGGTACTGGATAGGGCGAAAGAGAATGGAGCGGACTTGGATGCGTTACCTCTTTGGATCCTTGCACTCTTAAAAACGGCAGAGGAGGAAACCGATGGAAAAGAAGAATGAAACCATAGCCGTTATCGGTGGAGGCCTCTCAGGTTTAATGATAGCGAAGGAGCTGATTCGCAGCGGATATGCTCATGTCACCGTATTTGAAAAAGAATATCGGCTGGGCGGTAAACTTCACTCGATAAATCATCAGGGGCTTTCCTACGAACTGGGAGCGAATTTTGGTCTTCCCTCACACTTTCACCTTAGAACACTGATGAAAAGACTAGGCGTTAAGGAAGATGGACCCAAGATTTCACGCGTGAACTACGATGCAAAAGGGCAAAAGACCATGCCGCTGAAAAGAGAAGAGCTGACTGGTTTTCTTGCTGAAATTGAAAGGCTCCCTGAAGTGCTGAAGAAATACACTTCGTTAGATCACAGAGAGATTCTTGAAGTGGATGAGGAACTGGCTTTACCGTTTTCCAGCTGGTGTACTCTTTACGACTTTAAAGTGCTGAAAAATATATATGCTCATTACTTTACAATTTTCGGACTTGGCTCTGTGGAGTATACGCCAGCACTTTACGTGCATCGCATCCTCAGTTTTGAACATCTCATGTCATTTATGGAACTTCCTGAATTTACGACATGGAAGGATGGAGTATCCATCATCATAGAAAAGTTGAAAGAAGGATTACCGGATCTTCGTCTAGGGCAGGAAGTCAGAAACATATCAAGAAGTGATGAGGGGAAAGTAAGGCTTCATACGGTATATGAAGAAATTGATTTTGATCATGTGATCCTTGCTGCGCCATTAGATATTTTCAAGAATGCTGACATATTTAGTGCAAAGATCAGAAAAGAACTGACCAATATCCGTTATCAGAAGTTCAATGTTTATGTTTTTGAAGGAGAGAATCTTCCAAAAGGCTGCGGATGTGTCATTGAGAATCTCAATGAAGAAAGAAATGGACATATGCTGATCTGGAACGCCAGGTGGGAGAGAAAAGAAGGAAAAACACTGATTACGCTGTATGCCTATGATACTGAAGATAAGAAAAAAGAATCTGCCATAGAAATTCTGAAGAAAGACCTTGAAAAATTCGGTGTAAAAGAAGCAAAGCTTTATGCGGCGATGCACTGGAAACATAGTCCTTATGTTTCAGAAAAGGTTCTGAAAGATGGATTCTACAAAAATCTTACGGATTACCAGGGAACAGAAAACATCTATTTGGCTGGTGAAATTATGAGCACAGCATCCATGGACAACTGCATCGCTTATGCAGAATTCTTTGTGGAAAAATATTTCAGAAGAGATAGATAATGAAAGAGAAACTCCCCTGTCTGCGAATTGCATCGCAGACAGGGGAGTCTTTTTCATATTAAGAGATCTTGGAATTACTTGTAGTAAGTGAACCCTGTTCCCATATTTCATCCTTTAAAGGATTCAGATGGAATTTCATGATTCTGCGTATCTGAGAAATAAGGAGGATCAGGTTGAATCCTAAGGATAGGATTGCGATGATCCAGTTTGCAGTAGGGTTATAGCTGACACTTACATTATAAGCGCTTCCCTGCGCAAAGAAGTAAGGGAAGGTCATGACCCACATCATCCAGAATGTAAGGGTATGCGCACGATTCTGAAGCCACGTTCCTCTCACCAGAAGTGTTGTGATCACTGGCGCGATGTTTAGTGCCAGTCCTGAATAGAAAGCATTTCCTGGTGCACAGGAATAAACATAGGAGATATTCCATAGTCCATACGAAATGATGAAGAGAAGCGTAAGGTCTGGCCAGACCATATCCACTCTTTTGCCTTTCTTGGAGGCTCTTATACCAAACCATCCGCACATCATCAGTAGATTGATGAGACCTGCTAAGGCATTGGCGTAATTCCATCCTCCTGAGATGTAATTCATGCCATCAACAATGCCGCTGAATCCGAGAAACCCAACCTGAAATTCTCTGACGACCGCTTCCATGATATTGATACCAAGAATTCCCGGTACCAGTAGCAGAAACCATCGATGCTTTTTATGATAATCCGTAAATCGGATGACCATAAATATAAGACTTCCCGCCAGAGCAGAATAGACTTTGATCCAATGGAACCAGGAAGTCAGGTCGTTTTTCTCCCTTGTCAGCCATATAACTGTCAAAACGACGGGTAGGACCATGAACATAAGGATACTGGTTAGTTTACTCATTCGGACAACTTCATTCAATAATACCAGGATTGCCAGCACTAAAAACCAGACTAGAGCGGCCTCCCATGTGATTGATTCAAAAAAGAACATTTGATGCACTCCTTCACTACGTTATTTCGATTAGAAATGATAATAAATTAACAATTTCATGAATATCATAGCATATGCTTTATCCATAGGACAGGTTATTGACATAAAGAATTTACTTTGGAGTAGTGTATACAGGAATGTTCAAATATATGACTGTAAACCAATATAATTCAGTGATGTATGAGAAAAAGACATGTTCATATAACATAAAATAGAATCGCTGAGATGGTTGATAGTAAAGGGTTTAAGGATTTTGACACTAT
>CAZXUT010000007.1:0-11378 GCA_964643785.1 uncultured Proteiniclasticum sp. | reverse complement strand
ATCAGAACCATCGAATTGATGAAGAACGATCTTAGAATCGGGGTCATGGAAGCGGATATTGATTCCGATGTCGATGCAAAAGCTGTTCAGGCAGCAGGTGCAAAAGCCATCCAGATCCATACAGGGGGCATGTGTCATCTGAAAGCGGATATGACAAAAGAAGGGCTGGATGCACTGGGTACAGAAGACCTTGATCTCATCATACTTGAAAACATCGGGAATCTTCTATGTCCTGCAGAGTTTGACACTGGGGCAGTGAAGAATGCCATGATTCTCAGTGTTCCAGAAGGAGATGACAAGCCTCTGAAATATCCGCACATGTTTTCCATGGTGGATGTGCTTCTGGTCAGCAAAATCGATATGCTTCAGCATTTTGACTTTGACATGGAAGTGCTGATAGAAAGAGTAAGAAAGCTCAATGAGAATGTGAGAATTATTCCTGTTTCGGCAAGAACAGGTGAAGGAATTGAAGAATTCGGTGGATGGCTGAAAGAAGAAGTCACCATATGGCAGGCATAAAAAAGATTAGGGGGATCGAATTAATGGTAAATGAAAAGGTAATGGCTCTTGCAAATCACATCGGCAGAAAGAAGGCTGGTTCCAAATCAGCCTACAAAGGAACGGATCCGGAATATATGATTCTGGAGCCCATCGTGACAGATGAAATGGCTGAAATAGGACTCTTTCTAAAATTCAGAGAACCACGAAGCGCTGAGGATGTAGCAAAGCTGTCGGGGAAGTCTCTAGAAGAATCAAAAAGACAATTATGGGCGCTTTCCCTGGCAGGAGTCTGTTTTGTCAACGAGATTGATGGAGTGGATCAGTACTGGCTGGAAATATGGGTTCCTGGGGTCATGGAAATGATCAACAACAACCTCGAGAATGTGAGAAAACATCCTCAGATAGCAGAAGCTTTTGAAGCCTATGGTCGTGTGAGAGGACCTAAGACAGCAGGAACTTTTCCTGTGGGTACTGGGCTCATGAGAGTCATACCTATAGAGACAGCCATTGATGGAGAGACGAGAAAAGCTTCTTATGAAGAGGTTTCGAAATATCTGAATGAAAATGAAGTTTTTACAGTGTCGGATTGTTCCTGTAGAACAGTCAGAGAAAGCATGGGCGAAGGGTGTGGTCATCTTAAGGAAGATATGTGCATCCAGATGGGTCATGCTGCTGAATACTACATCAGAACTGGAAGAGGAAGACAGATCGATCGAGCGGAAGCTTTTACCATCATCAAGAGAGCAGAAGAAAACGGGCTCATGCATCAGATTCCAAATACAGACGGACCGGGAAAAACCCATGCTATCTGCAACTGTTGCGGATGTGGATGCCTATCTTTACGAACGGCCAGCATGTTCTACAACAATGATATGGTGAGAAGTAACTATGTTTCCAGTGTGGATCCGGAAAAATGCGTCGCTTGTGGTGAATGTGTGGAAGTCTGTCCTACCAATGCTTTAAAGCTGGGTCAGAAGATCTGTGGAACCACACCGTTTAAAATTCCGATCATGACGGAATTTCCTTCCGATACAGAGTGGGGAGAAGACAAGTGGAATGCAGATTACAGAACAAACAGGAAAAATGTTCTGGATACAGGAACCAGTCCTTGTAAGACAGAGTGTCCAGCACATATTTCGGTTCAGGGATACATCAAATTGGCTTCCCAGGGCAGATACAAGGAAGCGCTGGAACTGATCAAGCACGAGAATCCTTTTCCTGCTGTATGCGGAAGAATCTGTCCTAGAAAATGTGAATCAGTATGTACCAGAGGTGATATTGATGATCCTGTGGCCATTGATGAAATCAAGAAGTTTATTGCAGACAAGGAACTTCATGAGGAAGAACGATTTATCCCTAGGAAGAGACATGACTATGGCAAGAAGATTGCCATTATTGGTGGAGGACCTTCAGGACTTTCCTGTGCCTACTACCTGGCGATCGACGGTTATAAGGTCACAGTGTTTGAAAAGCAGAAGGTTCTAGGTGGTATGCTGACACTGGGTATTCCATCCTATAGATTGGAGAAAGATGTCATCAATGCAGAAATCGATATTCTGAAAGTATTGGGTGTGGAGTTTAAAACTGGAGTACATGTAGGCGAGGATCTGACGCTGGATGACTTGAGAAAAGATGGATTTGAAGCATTCTATCTTGCTATCGGGGCACAAAAGGGCAGAAAACTTGGAATCGAAGGGGAAGAAGCTCAGGGTGTATTAACCGGAGTAGATTTCCTGAGAGAAGTGAATCTGGGACATGATGTGGATGTTACAGGGAAAACCGTGGTCATCGGTGGTGGAAATGTGGCTATTGATGTGGCACGTACCGCGGTAAGAAAAGGTTCTGAAAAAGTGGACCTATACTGCCTTGAAAGCAGAAAAGAAATGCCTGCACTGGATGAGGAAATTGAAGAGGCATTTTCAGAAGATATTGCGATTCTGCCATCATGGGGTCCTAGCAGAATACTGACAGAAAACGGTAAAGTGACTGGGATGGAATTCATCAAATGCATTTCTGTATTTGATGAGAATCATAGATTCAGTCCAGTCTTTGATGACAATGACAAGAAGATTGTATCCTGTGACCATGTGCTTATTTCCGTAGGTCAGGGAATGGAATGGGGTAATCTTCTAAAGGACTCGAACATTGCACTTCATGGTAATCAGACAATTAAAGTCCATGAAAGAACACTTCAGAGTGATGAAGCCGATGTATTTGCTGGTGGAGATGCCATGACAGGACCAAGATTTGCCATTGATGCTATCGCACAGGGTAAAGAGGCTGCCATTTCCATACACAGGTATGTTCAGCCAGGACAGGATCTTATCATCGGTAGAGATAGAAGAGACTTCAGATCCTTTGACAAGAATCAGCTGGACCTGGATGGCTATGACAGAATGCCTAGACAAAGAACAGCGCAAGTGAGTGGAGAGCAGTCAAAAAGATCATTTAATGATCTGAGAGTCTCTTTTTCAGAAGAACAGATGAAAAAAGAAACAGAAAGATGTCTTGGTTGCGGAGCAACCACTGTTGATCCTTATGTCTGCGTGGGCTGTGGTGCATGTACGGTCAGATGTAAGTTCGATGCGATCTCACTTGTTCGAGTATACGACAAGGAAAACATTGAATTCAGCAAACTGAAACCTACGGTCATGAAGCAGATGCTCAAGAGAAAAGGCAAGATGACGGTGAAGAAAATTAAACATCTTGTGGGTATTTCTTCCAAGAAATAAATAATGCGATGAAAGAGGTCAGACTTTTTCTAAGGAGTGAGTGAAGAGATGCATGAATTAGGTGTCGTTATGGAAGTTGTAAGTCGAGTGGAAAAAATAGCTGTAGAGAACGAGCTGAAAAGAATAGAAACCCTTGTGCTTCAGATCGGAGAGCTTTCCTCAATCATACCTGCTTATGTTAAAGCATGTTATCCTGCTGCTGTGGATGGAACAATCCTTGAAAAAACAAAGCTTCAGGTGGAGATTCTGCCTGGTATAGGCCAGTGCAGATGCTGTGGGGAAGAATACAATCTCATTGATCACAGGAATATCTGTCCGGTATGCGGAGACAAGGGATTCAACCTGATCAGCGGAAAAGAATTTCTCATCAAAGAAATATTTGCGTACTGATCGAGCTAAAAAAGAGTAAGTCAGGTGTAAATTGAAGTAGCACCAAGTATTAAAAATCTGAACTAAACCGATGAAGCATGGACATTGTGTGCTTCATCGGTTTTTTAATGACGGATAACATTAATTGTTCATCGGAAGAATGAAGAAAACCAATTACTCTTGTCAGTGAATCTCAAATGCTTAATGTTATTTTCTGCTTATTATTGACAAATGCCTATACTGATTGTACTGTATATATGTGTATATGAATAAAAGGGGGTTTGAGATTGAAAATTGTAATTACGAATCGTTCTAACGTACCCATCTATGAGCAGATCAAAGAACAGATTATAGAATCAATTCTGACTGATGAACTGAAAGAAGATGATCTCCTCCCTTCCATAAGACAGCTGGCAAAGGAATTGAAGATCAGTGTCATCACAACGACAAGAGCCTATAAGGATCTGGAAGAAGAAGGGTATGTTGTCAATGTACAAGGGAAAGGATGCTATGTTCTGCCGAAGAATGAGAATCTTAATTTTGAGAATGTGATGCAGAAAATGGAAGGACTTCTATTTGAGGTGTTTGAGCTTCAGTCCAGAATTTCGATGACGGATGAAGAGCTCATGAAAGTGATCAGAACCATCATGGAGGAGAATAGAAATGGATAATGCAATCAGTATTAATGATCTTAAAAAAGAATATAAGCAGTTTCTTCTGGACAGTATCTCTTTTGATGTGCCAAGAGGCTATATAACAGGATTTATTGGTCCCAACGGATCAGGAAAGACCACCACAATCAAATCGATTCTTTCCTATATCAGACCTGACGGAGGAATCATAAAGGTCCTTGATGAAGAAGTGGCAGAAGACAATGCGTATCTTGAGAAAATCGGTGTTGTTATGGATGCTCCATTCCTTGTAAAAGACTGGTCTGTAAAAGATGTGGAAAAGAGCATTAAGCCATTTTACACGAATTGGAGCAGTGAATCTTTTCATGAGTATCTTACGAAGTTTAAAATCCATGAGACCTTAAAGGTGAAGGAACTCTCTCGTGGAATGACCGTGAAACTGATGATTGGCATTGCGCTTTCCCATGGTGCGGAGCTTCTTGTTCTAGATGAACCTACCAGTGGACTTGACCCTGTAGCACGTGAAGAAATCTGTGAGATCCTGCAGGAGTTTGTGGAGGATGAAAAGCATAGTGTATTCTTTTCTACTCACATTACTTCTGACCTGGAAGAGATCGCAGATTACATCATATTTCTCATTAACGGAAAGATCGTCTATAAAGGGGAAAAGGATAATCTGATGGAAAATTACATTCTGATCAAGGGCGGAATGAGGGAACTTGAAAGTCTTGATCAGAATAAGCTCATCGGCATCAGAAAGCATGCAACGGGGTTTGAAGCGGTGAGCCTCAAAGCGGATTCAATCAATTTAAGAGAGGAATTTATCATTGAACCTATTTCTCTAGAAAAACTGATTATATTCTTTAATCGAGGTGAATTTAGATGAAAAAAGTAATGAACTTTGTGAAGCTTGATTTCATGACCATCAAGCCTTACCTGACGCTGAAGAATCTTATTATTATACTGGTTGTGGCAACCTTTCTGGCTTACGCCAATAAGTCCATCATGGCTCCACTTTCCATGGTTGTCGCATTTATTACGATCTATATGAGCTATCCCTTTGCGGTTGGAGAGCAAAATGGAATTGATCCGCTCTACATCACGTTAGGGCTTGATCGAAAGACAGTGGTTCTTGGCAGATATCTGTGGGCGTTTTTCATGAATATTTTCGGGCTTATTCTAGCAAGTGTTATTTCAGTAGCACTGGCGATTATTCTTGACATCACGATTGTCTGGAGTGAATTTGTACTTATTCTAATAGTGGTACTGATGATTTTTACAACTGTGCAAGCAATGCAGATTCCACTCTACTTCAAGTTAGGATATGCCAAGGCGAAATCAGTTGCATATCTTCCGTTTCTGCTTCTAAGCCTGATTATCATCATCGCAGTCAATGCAGGGAAATCAATCTCTATTGAAAATTTGGAATCTATGCTTCTATTTATCGAAACAAACCAGTTTCTTGTAGCTGCCATAGCTTTGCTGTTTTGGACTGCAGTCATGTTCGTCTCTTTTACCTTTTCCAGCAGATGGTATAAAAAGAGAGAATTCTAAAAACAATAGATCAATAAATAGGTTCAAGATGGAACTCTGGCGGGTGATGCTAGAGTTCCATTTTATGATTATAAGACTCTGATTCCTGAGACAGTGAAGGATTCTTTTTTTTTTTTCTCAGGAAAACAAATCCGTTGACAATATCAATCATCGATATTACAATATCCATATACGATATCGATGATTGATATTGAATTGAGGTGTTGAATTTGGCAAAGAAGTCTCTTGATGGTCTGACGGAGAGCATGTACTACGTACTCATGGCTTTCCAGAATGAAGAAATGTGTGGTACAGATGTTGTAGAGTTTATTGAAAAGAAGACAAAAAGAAGGGTCGCAATGGGGCCTGGGACGCTATATACAATCCTGGCACGGTTTGAAGAGGAGGAGATAATCCAAGAAACGGCAGTAGATGGAAGAAAACGTACCTATCGGATCACGCTGAAGGGTAAAAGGTTATTTCAGGAGGAACTGTATCGACTGAAGAAGTGCGTCATGGACGGGGAAAGTGAGGTGAAGGCATGAGAAAGAGAGTGGTTCCGGTGGATGTCTATGACATTCCCAAAATGCAGAGCTATCTAAGTGATATGGCAGCTGAAGGACTATTTTTAAGAAAGATAGGCAGTTATGCCTATTTTGAAGAAGGTCAGCCAAGGAGACTCACCTACCGGCTTGAGCCCCTCATGAGGAAGGAGATGAAGCCAAGTGAGGACCAGATAGAGCATTATAAAGATTATGGATGGGACTATGTATGCAGCATCCAGAATGGCTTCCACATCTACAGTACGGAGAAAAGTGATTTCACTGAGCTCCATACAGACCCGGTGATTCAGAGCTATGCTTTCACCAAGATGGAAAAGAAGCTTAAGCTTGCCAGCCGCGTCTATCTCGTTTCACTTCCGATTATTATGCTGATGATCCTCTTTCCTATCATCTTTCAGGACCATCCGCTGCTCGCTGCCGTCCGATATGGAAACAGCACAGCTCAGATGCTTATGCTGATTTTCACTGCCTTTGTCTTCTATCAGTTCCTCGAAAGCCGAAAGAGGCTGAAGCTTCTTCTGGATGGCTTTGACAATGGAGAGGGAATTCCGAAGAAAAGTACGTATCGGAAAAGTTACGCACCCTATATAATCAACGGTATCCTGACGATTTTTGCGGTTCTGACCATCATCACTTCAATACTTATGATGACCAAAGGATGGGAAAGAAATGTGGCGGATTATGAAGATCCGCTTCCGATGATTCAACTGAAGGATATTCAGAAAGAGGAAGAATTCTCCATGGACCGGGATGCTTACAGAAATGATGAAATAAGCTATGACTGGACTGAAATGGCTCCTACCATCTATGAGCTTCATCAAAGCGGTGAGGTGAAGGGTCGCATGTGGGATGACGGCTCTGGAATTTATTCTCCTGCCCTTAGCAGCGAGTATTACGAAGTCCGTTTCGCGTTCATGGGGAAACAACTGGTCAGGGAGCTTATGGAAGAGGCACTGGGATATCATCGTTATCAATCCATAACCTATCAGGAACTTATTTACAACGGGTTTGATGATGCCATTCTGGTGGAAAGTGAAGGAACCCAGATTTTTATTGGTCGCATAGGGAAAAGCGTTCTGTACATGCGCTATTATGGTTATGAAGATCTGTCCGCTCATCTGGAAGAAATCTATCAGAATCTGAAGAACTATCAGAATGAGAAGATGTAACAGAAAGAATCAAAGAATATCTCTCAGGAATAAATGGTCTGTTAAAGAAAAATCTAATTATCATTGATGATAATTTAGAAGAGAGAATTCTAACTAAAGATTATTCGATATGAAAAGGATGGAACTCAGGTACATTATACCGGAGTTTCATCCTGTTTTATTGTCATTTACTATTTCATAATGTCATATAATTTTCTGTCATAAAATCCCCTCCATACGTTAAGTGTGCTTCTATATCACGGTTTTAGTGATCAGATAAGGATGCTTCAGAAAATCATAGGAACTTCTTGTTTACACTTTGTTCAGAAGGTGCTAAAATTAAAAAAGATTTCCGACCGACCGTTCGGTCGGATGATTCCGAGGAGGATGAAATATGTTTTCAAAGTATAGTGTCAATAAACCATATACCGTAGTGGTGGCAGTTATTCTGACCATCGTGTTAGGTGTAATTTCATTCATGGGGATGAAGACAGATCTTCTTCCAACCATTGAGCTCCCTTATGTTGTTGTAATCACTCCTTATCCAGGAGCGAGCCCTGAGAAGGTGGAACAGCTGGTCACAAGACCAATGGAAGCAGCTTTAGGTACGACCAGCGGTTTGAGCAGTATTAATTCTGTATCAAGCGAAAATTCCAGCCTGATTTTCATGGAGTATGTCCAGGGTACCAATATGGACAGTGCCATGATCGAACTATCAGGAAGTATCGACCAGGTCAAGGCGAGATTGGATGAAGGAATCGGAGCACCGATTCTGATGAAGATCAGCCCTGATATGTTACCCATTTTTGTTGCCAGTGTTGATATTGAAGACATGGGACTAGATGAACTTTCTCTTTTCACTGAAGAAGTGGTCATGCCATCTTTTGAAAGACAGGAAGGTGTAGCTGCAGTGACAGGAAGTGGGCTGGTGGAATCAAGACTTGAGATTTCGTTAGTACCAGAAAAAATAGTGGCACTCAACGAACGAGTAAAAGGAAATATTCAGACTGAACTTGCCAAGGCGGAAAATGAACTGATTGGTGCTCAGGAAGCTTTGGCAGCTGGTCAGAAAACACTTGCATCCGAATCCACCAATCAGAAGGACCAGATTGCAAAAGCCAGTACAGAACTGAACAGTGCCATGGGCAATCTCAATGCACTTCTTGCGGAAGAAACAATTCTCACAGCAGAAAAAGCGGCCTTAGAAGCCACAAGTGCACAGTTAAGCAGTATTCTGGACATGAATGCTGTCTTTGAAAACATCTTTCCAGCAGGTGCTGATAATTTAACACCAGAGGATTTCCAGGCTGTACTTGATTCCATTCAGACTGGTCTTCCAGAAAACATGGAAGGTATGACACAGGAAGGTGTGCAGCAACTTTCAGCGCAGGCGATGGAAGCGATAAA
Source organism: uncultured Proteiniclasticum sp. (assembly GCA_964643785.1). Lineage (GTDB taxonomy): Bacteria > Bacillota > Clostridia > Clostridiales > Clostridiaceae > Proteiniclasticum. The sequence continues at coordinate 2,493 of CAZXUT010000007.1, read as the reverse complement.
GACACTTATTGCAGTGGAACTGGATCTTCAGAGTATCGGAATCAGGCAGATGACCATATCGGCTATGAAGCCTCAACTGGAAAGTGGTCTGAAACAGGCGGAAAGTGCTTATGAGCAGCTGGAAGCAGGAAAGATCACCATGGCGGTGGAACTTGCCAAGGCTGAAGTGCAGATGCAAAACGGTATGACTGAACTTGATAAAGGGCTTGCAGCCTTTGAAGAATCAAAAGAAGAAGCCTTAAAAAATGCCGACCTTTCAAATATTCTTACCGAAGAGATGATCTCTAATATCCTGAAAGCGCAGAATTTCAGTATGCCTGCAGGATACCTGGCTGAGGGAGATGATCAGATTCTTGTTAAAGTCGGAGACGATTTTCAGGAACCGGAGGAAATCAGCAGACTTGTTCTTTTCAGTATGGAACCCATCGGGGATATTTATCTCGATGAAGTTGCAGAAGTTGGAAAGAAAGACAATTCTGAAGATCTATACACCAAGGTCAATGGGAATAACGGTGTTATTTTGACTTTCCAGAAACAGAGTACAGCATCGACAGCTGAAGTATCTGATGCCATTGACAAAGAAATAGGAAGATTAGAAGCAGAACATAAAGGATTAAGTATCCGTCCTATGATGGACCAAGGAGAATACATCGATATGATCACAAACAGCGTCATGCAGAATCTGCTATTCGGCGGACTGCTGGCAATCCTTGTTCTGATTCTATTCCTTAGAGATCTGAAACCGACATTTGTCATCGCCTTAAGTATCCCAATCAGTCTGACATTTGCTTTAGTGCTGATGTACTTTAGTAACGTGACGCTGAATGTCATCTCCCTTTCAGGACTTGCGCTCGGGGTAGGTATGCTCGTGGACAACAGTATCGTTGTCATCGAGAATATCTATAGACTTCGTAAGGAAGGTATGCCTGCAGACCAGGCTGCCATTCAAGGAGCCAAAGAAGTATCAGGAGCGATTTTAGCATCTACATTAACAACGATTTCCGTATTTCTTCCAATTGTATTTACGGAAGGGATTTCAAGACAGCTCTTTACGGATATGGGACTTACCATAGCCTACAGTCTGGTTGCTAGTCTTATTGTCGCATTGACCCTGGTACCATCTATGGGGGCAACGCTTTTAAGAAAGACCAGTGAGAAGCAGCATAAGTGGTTTGATGGAACCATAAGAGCCTATGGAAGAGCTCTATCCACCGCGCTGAGATTTAAACCTGTAGTACTATTGATTGCTGTTGGACTGCTCGGTGTCAGTATCTTAGGTGTTACACGTATAGGAACTGCATTTATACCAGAGATTGATTCTCCTCAGATGTCTGCTTCCTATGAAGCGCCTGATGGGCTCACCACCAAAGAAGCCAATGATCTGAACGATGAAGTCATGGAGAGAATTCTGACCATTGATGCCGTGGAAACTGTCGGTGTCATGCGTGGCGGAGGAGCAGGGTTCATGGGCTTCGGTGGGGCAGATATGCAGGGCGGTAATGCAAGTACGCTCTATATCCTTCTTAAAGAAGATAGAGAAATGACGAACCGTGACGTGGAGAGAATGATTTATGAAGTGACAGAGGACATGGGGGGAGAGGTCAGTGTTACTGCTTCCAATATGGATCTGTCGGCTCTTGGAGGTAGTGGAATTCAGGTGGACATTCGAGGATATGACCTGGATACCATGGCGGAGATTGCCAAGGAAGCGGCTGTTCTTCTAGAAGAGACAGAAGGAACCGAAGAGGTTACGACTGGTCTTGAGGACGCAGGCGAAGAGATTCGTATAGAAGTGAACAAGGACAAGGCCATCGTGGAAGGTCTTACAGTAGCACAGGTCTATGCAGAAGTGGCTGCAGCTTTAAGTGAAGAAATCACTGCAACTCAGCTCACCGAGATGGGTACCAGCTACCCTGTTGTGCTTCTGAAGCCGGGTGTTGATGGACTTTCAAGGGATAATATCGGAGAACTGTCCATGGAAGTGACTCAAAGAGATGGCACTGAAAAGACAATCATATTGAAAAATATCGCAGATATTTCTGTAACAGAGAGTGTCATGTCCATCAGTCGAAGCAACCAGAGCAGATACATGACTGTATCCGCTTCCATCGCAGACGGATATAACATCGGACTTGTAGGAAGAGACTTTGAAGATAAACTTACCAGTTTATCGATTCCAGATGGATATGAGGTCACTCTGGAAGGTGAAAATGAAACCATCAGAGATACCATGAAAGATCTGGTAGCCATGATACTACTTGCCATTGTTTTTATCTACCTGATTATGGTAGCGCAGTTCCAGAACCTTCTTTCACCGTTTATCGTATTATTTACACTGCCATTGGCCTTTACAGGCGGATTCCTGCTTCTCTATATAGTGGGGATGGAACTATCCGTCATATCGATGCTGGGATTCCTGGTCCTTGCCGGTGTCGTTGTTAATAACGGTATCGTCTTTGTGGATTATGTGAATCAGCTAAGAGCACGAGGCAT
>CAZXUT010000006.1:0-69554 GCA_964643785.1 uncultured Proteiniclasticum sp. | reverse complement strand
TTGAGCTTGATGGAAGTTACATTGACAAACTGGAACTTACTTTTTCAATTGGCCTCGAAAGCAATTATGCTAAACTGGTAATATGCTCTTCAATACAATCCCATACATTCTGTTCGCTGAAAGATCTGTCAGTCAACTGTTCTTCACAAGGCTTAAAATCGTAAAGGGATAAGCTGTCTGTATTTATTTTTACATTTTGCATTCTACCGTCAGCATTTGAAATACGTACAGATACATTACCAAAAGGGTATCTGCGCTCTAATTCAATATCAAAACTTGGAGACTGACCATACAACCAATCATATGACGAAAGCATCGACTCCAGTGGTGCAGTGAAACTATTCTTATTGATGTATTCTATATCTCTACACTCAAAGGTCTCCATGAAAGCTTGAATTACTTTTTCTATGGTGATCTCACTGTGAATGGATGATAAATTTACAACTCTACTTCTGACAGATTCGATTCCCTTGGACTTTAGCTTTAGCACTGATGGTGTAAGAGCTTTCGCTAACTTATCGAAATCTACATGCACAAGAACCGTACCATGATACATAAAATTTTCACCATCAGTGTAATAAGCATGACCAGAAAACTTCTGATTTTTGTATAGTAAATCATTCTTCCCACTAAATTCACATTCAATGCCAAGGTTTGCCATAGTAGCCTGTATCAATTCGATAAACTTCACTTGATTTGACTCTTTTTCTTTCGTGATAAATGTAAAATTGATATTGCCCTTATCATGGTATACAGCACCACCACCTGAAAATCTCCTCACCACCTTAATGCCTTGCTCCTTAAGATAGTCAAGATTACACTCTGCGTAAATATTCTGATTTCTTCCGATAATTACGGAAGGCTCATTCTGCCATAAATACAAATGAAGATCCTCATCTGCATCTAAAAACAGCTGATTCTCTGCTGCTATATTAAAAAACGGATCATATTCCTTGGATATAAATATTTTCTTCATTACTGATGCAGCGCTCCAATTCCTAGCTCCAGTGCCACTTCATGAATCACTTCACCTGTAGTTGGATGCGGGAAGATGGTTTCAGTTATTTCCTTCTCCGTTATTCCATTGGCGATTCCCATGGTCAATCCACTGATTAATGAAGATGCATCAGCCCCGATTATGGAACATCCAATTATTTTTCCTGTTTCATTATCCTTAACGAGCTTTATAAAGCCTCTTGGCTCATTCATGGTTAAAGCCTTTCCATTAGCCGCATAGGAGAATTTACTCACAGAAACATCAAGTGCTTCTTCTTTTGCTTCATCCTCACCAATACCTACGCTGGCAATTTCAGGAGTAGTAAAGATCACATTGGGGACTGCTGAATAATCCATTTCTTTCCCTTTATCTAAAATGTTATCTACAGCAACAATACCCTGATGTGAAGCCACATGAGCTAACTGAATGATATTAGTTACATCTCCTACCGCATAAATATGATCAATATTCGTATGCATGAATGCATCCACCTGAATGCCTCTCCCTTTGTGATTTAGTGTAACACCACTCTTTTCAATTTCAAGGTTCTCTAAATTAGGTTCTCGTCCGATGGCCACCAATACTTTTTCGCTAACAAGAAGGTGTTCTCCATCCTTATCCTCGTATGTAAGAACTGCTTTTCCATCTACAGAGCTTTGAATTTTGGTCACCTTTGAGCTTGTATGAACTATTATCCCAGCTTCCTTTGCAATGTCTTGTATTTCCATCGAAATATCATTATCCACCATAGTTAGGACTCGGTCCATGAATTCAATGACATGTACATCCACACCAAAATTCTTGTAAATAAAAGCAAATTCCATACCAATTACCCCACCACCAATAATGACAACGGATTTTGGAAGTTCTGTGCATGAAAGAGCTGTGGTACTATTCATCACAAATGGTAGATCAATCCCAGGAATACCAATCTTCGATATTTTTGAGCCAGTTGCGACAATAATATCTTTCGCCTTTACCATATAACTCTCTTTACCTGTAACAGTAACCGTATTGCTATCGAGAAAAGATGCCTGACCACTTATTACATGAATTTCATTTTTCTTCATCAAGAAGTCAATGCCAGAAACGAGTTTATCCTTGACCTCATCTTTACGTTTTATCACTTGTTTCATATTAACTGAAATATTACCATCAAGATGAACACCAAAATGCGCTGCATTTTGTACGTTATGAAATATCTCAGAGGATTTTACCAGTGCTTTTGTGGGAATACATCCCCAATTTAGACACGTACCTCCTAATTCTGATTTTTCTACGAGTGTTACCTTTAAGCCATGCTTCGCAGCGTAAATGCCTGCTACATATCCACCAGGTCCTGCACCAATGATGAGAAGATCTGTATTTAGTTCTTCTAAGGTATTCGGAGCTTCTCTTACAGCCTCAGTTTCCTTCGATTCACTTATAATTTCACGCTCATCCACCTCAAACATCTCTGCATTGGATGCAATCTCTGATCCCTCTTCGCATAATATCTTTAAAATAACACCTGAAGTGGTAGCCTTGATTGGTTGGTTGCCTTTCGCAGTTTCGACCTGTGCCACAATATCGCCAACAGTTATTGAATCTCCAACTTTAACCTGGATTTTTCCCACAGTGCCCATTTTCCCACCTGGGGTTGCAATATTTTTTATGATCATCATTCATACTCCTCTTTATGTGAAAAGAGCCCATTTACTAAATAGGCTCTCTTAACTATATGCATTTATTTGTCTACTTCAACACCTGCTAAGACTAATTTTACACCGTTTGCTAAATTGTCACCTACAGGACATCTGCTTTCAATAAACTTTGCAAAAGCTTCAAGCTTCTCTTTTGGTTCATCGGATTTAAAGTGCATTACAAAACGAATCTCTTGGAAGCCATTTCTTACATCTGCAAGCCCCATAAACCCATCTGGATCTAAATCTCCTTCAAGATCAATATATAATTCTTCAAATACAATGTCATTGGCAGCAGCAAATGCAGCTGCAACAATCGTCTGACATGCACCTAGTGCACAAAGAAGAGCTTCCACTGGGTTCATTGCGATATTGGTTCCGCCAAGATCTTCTGGTTCATCCATAAGAATTTTAAAACCTCTTGAATTGGTCTCTACCTGTAATCCTTCAGGTAATCTTTTAGCAGTTGCTTTGAATGTTGTTAACATAATGCTATCTCCTTTTTTTGTGTTTTAGTTATTTTATTGTCTATCTCGTTATTATATTAACATATGTGGTGATTAAAATCAATAGTTTGCTAAGTAATTATATTTCAATATAATTAGCTTTATATTTTCCTGTTTCAAAATTGAATATTTTATAAATCAATATCAGATTTCTTCACTCCTGTGAACTTATCACTTTGCAGTAAAGATGAACCGAACTTTCTGACAGAAGTCGCAGCCCTTCTCAATTACAATCTGCAGATTCACAAGATAGCTGTACCTGAACTGCTTAGAAGCAATATACCTCGGTATGAGGTCCCCTACTACCACTTGAAAAAATCAGCGATTTTGATAAATTCAAGCTGCAAATGACTAATCACGGTCCCTTTAGGGCGAGAAATGTGTATTTTGATTTAGCTGGTATCGGTAGAATTTAATTATCTTAACGAATAATCCACCTTAAGGTTTGTTATAGCCTTGAAGGTGGATTGTTCTTTACGTATTATTTTATGGTCCTTGATGAATCCATATGAGAGGTTCTCCCAAGTTCATCAAATCCTGCCCATAATAAAAACTCCCCTCATAATAAACAGTTTTATCATTTACTGTCTACTATGAGGGGAGCATATCAGAACACTGGTAAACCTTTTTCTTTTCAATTCCAGCTAGACTTACTGCCTCCAAGACTTCCTTTATGCGACATCCAGAATGATTCTTCAGCTCTTAGTCATTGCACATCACATCCACGAAGTATGCATGGAGTTTCAGGTCCATCGCAAGTTCCGGATGGAAAGAAGTCACAAGCATATTTCCCTGCCTTGCTGCAACGATATTTCCATGAACCGTTGCCAGCACCTCCACATCTTGAGACGTTCTTTCAATGTATGGTGCCCTGATGAAGGTCATGGGTACTTCCCCTATCCCTTTGACCATTCCATTCTCACTGAAGCTACCCAGCTGCCTGCCATATCCGTTTCTTCTCACCTCGATGTCCATGGTGCCCAGATAGATCCTGTCATCATTTGTGCAGGTCTTTGCAAGGAGGATCAATCCTGCACATGTTCCAAAAACAGGAAGCCCTTCCATGATCATTCTCTTCAGCTCGTCAAAGATTTCAAGCTCATGAAGCAGCTTTCCCATGACCGTACTCTCCCCACCGGGCAAAATTATCCCACTGATCTTGCTTTCCATCAAATCAGATTTCTTCCTGATTTCAATGCAGTCGATCCCAAGCCTTCTGAGCGCATCCATATGCTCCTCAAAATCTCCCTGCACAGCAAGGACACCAATCTGCTTCTTCATCAGTTTCCTCGCTGAGCCATCAGAAGTTCTATTTCCTGCTCGTTGATTCCCACCATGGCTTCCCCAAGGTCCGTTGACAGCTCAGCCAGGATCTTCGCATCATTAAAGTTGGTCACTGCCTTCACAATGGCCGCTGCTCTCTGGGCAGGATTTCCCGACTTGAAGATGCCCGACCCGACGAATACCCCCTGGGCTCCCAGCTGCATCATCAGAGCAGCGTCCGCAGGTGTTGCGATACCGCCTGCAGCAAAGTTTACGACTGGCAGCTTTCCATGGTCATGGACATACTTGACCAGATCATAGGGTACCTGCAGATTCTTGGCTGCCTCAAAGAGTTCATCCCCACGCATATTCTGCAGATTCCTTACCTGCTGGCTGATAAGTCTCATGTGCCTTACGGCTTGAATCACATCTCCTGTACCTGGTTCGCCCTTGGTCCGGATCATAGAAGCTCCTTCGGATATTCTTCTCAGGGCTTCACCCAGGCCCTTGGCCCCGCAGACGAAGGGCACATCGAAGCTTGTCTTGTCGATGTGAAAAGTATCATCTGCAGGAGAAAGGACTTCACTCTCATCGATATAGTCGATCTCAATGGCTTCCAGAATCTGGGCTTCCACCATATGTCCGATACGGACTTTGGCCATGACAGGGATGGATACCGCTTCTTGGATGCTCCTGATCATCTTTGGATCGCTCATCCTGGATACTCCGCCTGCTGTTCTGATATCCGCTGGAATCCTTTCCAGTGCCATGACGGCGCATGCACCAGCCTCTTCGGCGATTCTTGCCTGTTCAGGGGTGGTGACATCCATGATCACCCCTCCCTTTAGCATCTGCGCCAGATTCTTGTTCAGTTCGTATCGTTCATTCATCCGTCTTGTCTCCTTTTTTAAATATTTCAATCTGACTTGTATTATAGTGGAGTACTGATATCATATAAAGTATCAGTAAACGCAAATCGAATGGTATCAGTTTTGAAGGAGATCAATTATGAACATGCTCACCTGCACCCTTGATTCAGACAGCAGGATTCTGCTTTACGAGCAGCTCTATCTTTTCATCAAATCGGAGATCCGATCCGGAAAAATCCCCTGTCATACAAAACTCCCTTCCAAGAGAAGACTCTCCTCCCACTTGAAGATCAGCCAGAATACCATACAAACCGCATATGAGCAATTAGCGGAGGAAGGTTACATCGAGTCCATCGAAAGAAGCGGTTTCTACGTCAACAAACTCGAGAATGTCATTAAGCTTGATATAGAAGAACCGTCACGAATCATCGACTCACAAGATAGCCTTTTGGCAGTAGACTATGATTTCTCTTATCATGGAGTGGATTTAAACACCTTTCCCTATACGACCTGGAGAAAGCTTTTTAAAGAGGTCATCAGTGAATATGATGAAGAGCTTCTTCTGCTCGGAGACCCCAGAGGTCATCTTAGCCTGCGGAGCTGCATTGCGGAGTATCTCCATCAGTCCCGGGGGGTGAACTGCTCTGCAAGCCAGATCATCATAAACTCCGGAACCGAGTTCCTTTTCCAGATCCTGATCCAGCTGCTTGATGAGGACAGTATCTATGGTATCGAAAATCCTGGTTATGAGAAACTGAATCTCCTCTTTTCAACCAATCAGGCAAAATTCAGGGCCATTGATATTGATGACGATGGCATGAAGCTGGAAGAGATTGCAAAAACTGAGTCCAACATACTCTGTATCACACCCGCGCATCAGTTCCCTTCAGGGCAAGTCATGCCCATCAACAGAAGAGCCCAGATCCTGAACTGGGCAAACGGAAAGGATGACCGCTATATCATCGAGGATGATTATGACAGTGAATTCAAATACAGCGGCAAGCCTATCCCAAGCCTTCAGGGTTTAGATAATAACGACAAGGTCATCTACATGGGTTCCTTCTCCAAGTCGCTTTCTCCATCCCTCAGGATAAGCTATATGGTGCTGCCAGCACATCTGCTCGCTCGATATATGGAGAAGCTCTCCTATATCAGTTGTCCTGTTCCCATGATGGACCAGAAGGTTCTTGCCCGATTCATGGAGGATGGGCACTTCGAAAAACACCTGAACAAAATGAGGACCATCTACAAGAAAAAGCGTGAACTGCTCGTTAAAGCCATAAAGAGGTGGAACACCGGGATGGAGGTGCTTGGTGCGGAAGCCGGACTTCATCTGCTATTACGCGTCAATAACGGCATGACGGAAGAGGAACTGGAATTAGCGGCATTACTGAACAAGGTGAAAGTGTATGGGGTTTCGAAGTACTACTCCGACATCAAAAACCTTGATGACAGAGGGACCGTTCTGATCGGTTATGCAACGATGAAAGAATCGGACATTGACAAGGCCGTCAGTAGACTATATCAGGCCTGGTTCTAGTTGTTTTCGGAAGTACGATGAGTTTTACCGCCAAGAAATTAACCTTTTAACGATCTTATCCGTTGAAACATATGGTATCAACAGACCTTACTAAAAAAACGACAACAAAAACAGATGGAGGCATAGTAATGAACAAAAGACCATTAGGCAAAACAGGAATTGAGGTCTCAGAAATAGGCTTTGGAACATGGCAATTAGGAAATGAAAAAGACTGGGGCAAGATGGATGATCAGGAAGCAATCGATCTGGTCCATGAAGCCATTGATCAAGGGTGCACTTTTTTTGATACAGCACCGAATTATGGTCTCGGTAAAAGCGAGTCCATCATAGGTGAAGCACTAAAGGACAAGCGCAGCCAAGTCGTGATCAGCAGTAAGTGCGGTCATCATACCAATGACGAACAGAGTTTTGAGCCCGCCCGATTGGTAGAATCGATTGAGGGTAGTTTGAGGCGTCTGAAAACGGATTATCTGGACATTGTCCTGCTGCACAACCCTCCGTTTGAAGCACTGACCGATGACTCAGCGCAGTTCCAGGTGCTGAAAAAGTTGAAAGCCGCTGGGAAAATACGCTTCTACGGAGCTTCCGTTGACAGCAGCAAAGAGATGGATGCAATTCTCAAAAATACCAGTAGCCAGGTCATTGAAGTCATGTTTAATATCTTTCATCAAGAACCGAAAGATGCGATTAAACGCGCTCATGAACAAGGGGTTGGTATCATTACGAAAGTGCCTCTTGATTCAGGGTGGTTGACCGGTAAGTATGACGAGGAAAGCACCTTCACAGGTATACGCGCGCGATGGACTAAAGAGGTTATAGAAAAGCGCAGTCAGATCGTCGATAAGGTACGTGCAATCATCGGGGAAGACATGTCAATGTCCAGAGCAGCCCTTCAATATATTTTATCGGTAGAGGGTGTATCCTCAGTGATTCCGGGGGCAAGAAACACAAAGCAGCTGAGTGAAAATCTTCGGGCATCCGAGCAGAACCTGCCAGAACAGATTAAAGTGGCCTTATATGAATTATGGATAGCTGAAATCAAAGATTCACCTCTACCATGGTAAGCGGTAATGAAAACACTTGATGACAACATCTCCCAGGAATCCCATGCGATTACAGCAATAATCGCGCAGTACTTATACTATCTTACTATGTAGAGGAGGCTAAAATTGGAAATAGAACTGATACTAGCTACTAATGAAAATGCAAACATAATAAGAAATTTATATCCCCTATACTTATATGATTTATCTGAGATTTATGGACATTTCCCTAACCAGTATGGAATATACGAAGACGAGACAATAAAAACTCTAGCTGAGCAATATACTATTCAGGATGCGTGGTTTCAGAATCCGGAGTCTCTTCACCCCTTCATTATTTTTGTCGATAAAAATCCCGCAGGCTTTATGCTGATATCCGAGGGGAAACATGCACCTAAAGATACAGAGTATTTTGTATCTGAATTTTTCCTTCTTCGTCCCTATCGAAGTAAGAATATAGCTGAAATCGCCGCCGTAAAAGGGTTCGATCATTTCAAAGGGAAATGGGCTCTGTATACAAATCCTACGACCACAAATAAGAAGGCTCAATCCTTCTGGAATAAAACTGTAGGAAATTATACTTCTGGGAACTTTGAAAAGGCCATAGGCAGTCCCTTTGATGGAGAGAAGCTCATCTTCAGTTTCAGTAATTCAGGCATCTGATTCCTTGAAAATATAGCACTCCACAAAAAAGAATGCGATTGATATCACCTTTATGAAAAAGACCTAGAAGTATGGTGCAACCTACTGCTATGGATGTGCACAGGAATTCTATGAGCGCATCGGCTTTGAAACGGTCTGTCAACGAGAAAAGTGGACAAAAGTCTTGTAGTCATAATGAGCACTGACTACATCCATGAGAACACCACGGCGCTGAAAAGGAGGTATCAATGGACTATTACTTTGAAAATCTCAATCCTGACCATCTTGAACCTGTCATCGACATTTTTAACTACTATATCAGGAACACATTTGATGCCTATAGAGAACAAGCTGTTGAATCCGAGCATTTCAGAAAATTCATCGACCCCTCTGAGGTGCATTGCGGATTTGCAGTGAAGACCTTGACGGAGAAAATTGTGGGCTTCTGTCTATTAGAACCCTATGCCTCATATGCTTCAACATTTTCAGAAACAGCCGAAGTCATGTATTTTATTCATCCGGATTATACCGGTAAAGAAATCGGTACACTTGCTCTTCATAAACTTGAAGATGAAGCGAAAAAAAGAGGAATCATACACTTGCTTGCAGATATCTCATCAGAAAACAGCGACAGCATAAAATTCCATGAGAAGAACGGCTTTACCGAGTATGGACGACTGAGAAACATCGGAAAGAAATTTGATAAATACTTCAGTGTTGTCTATATGGGTAAGGATCTTATTTGACTTAATTCTATGGCTCCTTCCTTAGATGGTTTAACCGGTTACCTTTAAAGCATAAAGAAAGAAACAGGGACAAAGATATTTTTTCAATCTTTAACCCTGTTTCTTTTATTGCCAATATCTATTATTCAAAAATTCTTATTTCATAAGAACTGAGGTCTGTTTCATAGATTATCTTTCAGGAACAAATTCTGGCAATGTCTTAGTTGCCGCATATTGTCCTGCGATCATTCCATGAACACCTGCATCTGGAATCGCATTGGATCCCAGTCTATTGGTACCGTGGACTCCTCCAGTAACTTCACCAGCTGCGAAAAGCCCTGGAATCACATCACCGAAAATGTCCTGCACTTCAGTATTACTCGTGATCATAAGTCCTCCCATTGTATGATGAACAGATGGCCATTGAGGGATTGCGTAATAAGGTCCTTCTTCAATTTTCATCATTACACCTGGATCAATGACTTTTCCGAAATCCGGATCTACGCCATCTTCAACAAAACCGTTGTGCTTTTCAATGGTTTCTTTCAATACAGTTCCATCCATATCGATTTTCTGTTCTGCAAATGTTGCTTCATTCAGCATTTCTGCCAGCTCTTCCAGGCTATCGGCCTTAAATATTCTTCCGGCTTCAATTCCATTAGCCAGTTGTACCTCATTAACGAATCCAGCTTTTTCTACAAGTTCTTGGCTGAAAATCGAGAATGTTGAAAAACCGCCAGTGTCTTGTGCAGCTTTAGCACAAACGTCTCTACGTTCGCCTTCATTGACATATCTATTGCCATCTGCATCTACATAGACAATACCGGCACTAGGGCCACTAAATGGGATTACCGCTGTTGCATCGATACGTCCATTGTTAGGATCCGCAAAAGGATAGAGCTGAATATATGACATATGCATTGTATTCGCCCCGATCTGCTGCGCCATCGTAATTCCTTCTCCTGTTGCGCCGACATGATTGGTTGTTGGAATATCTTCAGTCAGTGCAGGAACATACTTGCTTCTCATTTCAATGTCTCCTGAGAAACCGCCTGTTGTAAGTATCACACCATTCTTTGCCTGAATATTCTTAAGTCCATCAGCCGTTTCAACTTCTATTCCTACGACGGAACCTTCTCCAGAATTTTCACGGTATATTTTAGTCATCTTCGTTTCCAGCATTACAGTCGCATCAGTTTCATCTAAGATTTTCTTTTGAACTGCTACCACGTCTGAACCTACTCCATTTTCAGTTGTATAAGTTCTATAGCCGTAATGTCCACCAGGTCTTGTGATGGATTCACGTACCTTCAGTCCGTTGTCCAGCATCTGATTCAGAAATACAGGTGATCCATAAACTAAGTTTTCAACCAGTTCACGATCTCCCATGAAATCTCCACCTGCAATGGTATCTTCAATATGCTTTTCAGCAGAATCCGGTTCCAGATTTAACTTCTTATAGAGATCATCAGCCAGATTACTTGTATATGAAGCCCATACTCCACCATTGATCTGTGAATTGCCTCCAAGAACAGGCATTTTATCAATTAGTAATGTGCTTGCTCCGTTGGTTGCGGCACTATGTGCAGCAGCTAAACCTGCAAATCCTCCACCTACAACGACTACATCATAGGATTCATCCCAGGTTTCTGGGATTTCAGCAGAACCGATAAATTTAGTTTCATCTGTCTCTTCTACTTGTTCCTCATTTTCTTTTTCAAAGTCAGCACTATTTCCGCCAGCTTCTTCAATTGCTGTTCTGACAGCTTCTAAAATACCATTGCTTGTCATCGTTGCACCAGCAACTGCATCTACAGTTAAACTCTGTTCCTCAATGATAAGACCAGGCATTTTCTCCAGTGCAGCATCTGAGACCCCTGCGGTGTCATTATGCTCAAGTACCTCTATAGCCTTAATGCTATTCTCATCTAACGTTACTTTGACCTTCATGCCATCTTGATATCCTTTCACTGATACCTCGTATTCTCCAGCCGTCATCGCTTGAACATTAGTCTCCTCAGGTTGAGCTGGTTCTTCAGCAACCTTCTCATTGCATCCTGCTGCAAATATCAGCATTGCTGAAAGCAGTAGTGCAACAAAACTCTTTGATTTCTTCATTTGTATTCCTCCTAAAATAATAATAAATGCCAATACAACATCGTTAACACTTTAACATATTATGCTGTTTTTGTACACTGCAAAGTGTTCGTATTTTATATTATTTTACTTGCAAATATATGTAATTACTAGCAAATATCTAGTGATATCAAGGTTTTTCATTTTTTAGAATAGAATAATTTTTATTATTTTTTGTTTTATTTTTAACAATAATAATGAGGAGATGATTTCTCATTGCATAAAAATATTAGAACGAAATGAAACTTTATCAGATGAAAGTGAACTCTGTGAACTCGATAAATAACATATTGAATATATATGACAGCTCTGATGAAAAACTCAGGGAAATGAACCGGAAAATAATAACTCAGAACACCCTGATCCTTCACGATAGAATGCCCCATCTCTTCTCACGATTGCTCTGACAGATTGAATGATTATTGGTTGATCAGTACCATTTGATATTTTTAAATATTTATCAATTATTAATGAATTTGTAATATGGTTAACATTTTTCTCTTCCTGTTCCTTTCTGATTGAGCACCATTTGATTACACCCTTTTGTATCGCTATAGTGAAATTATAAATAACTCATACATCTGCCGGAAATGATTCTAATCTGATATACTCGTAAGGAGGCGTATATCATGTTAAAACCTGTTGTTTCTGTTGTGAAGTGCAACGATTTACCAGGAAACGCATCTTTTCTAAACGGGAAATTCGAACGAAGACAGGATGATCTTGAACTGATTAAAAAAGCAGTAAAAGAAGCTGTTGAAATGGCTGTTGGTTCTATTGATAACATCGTAAAGGAAGGTCAGACTGTCCTCATCAAACCGAATATCGCCTTTCTTGCACCACCAGAAAGCTTTGCAGTTGTTGATCCTCGTATGATTGAAGCTGTGGTCTGGTATTTCAAGACCTACTCCAAAGCCAAAGCAGTCTGGATCGGAGATAATCCTTCTCTGGGCATGCATGTGGGAAAAGCACGACCTGCACTGGAAACTGCAGGTATGACAGCCGCTGCCATCTCAGGTGGTGCTGATCGAATCGTCTATTTTGATGAAGAACCTCTGGTGGATGTGGACATAGAAGGAGCAACCTTCTTTAAAAAAGCAAAGGTATTTAAGCCATTCATGGATGCAGATGTTGTAATCAATCTGCCAAAAATGAAGGTGCATCTGGCTGGAACGGTCACACTGGGACTGAAGAACTGGAACGGTATTGTCCCTAATGTTCATCCTTCAGGTCAGCAGCAGGGTGTCCACCGTATCGATCTTGGGCAGAAGATGGCAGACATGTACAGAATCAGAAAAGCCGACCTTACCATCGTGGATGCACTCATCGGTATGGAAGGTCAGGGACCTCATGCCGGAACACCGATTGAAATGAACCTGGTCATCGCTGGAACAGATACTGTTGCCGTTGATGCAGTTACTGCAACAATCATGGGCTTCGAGCCTATGGAAGTTCCTGCAATCCGCTGCGCTGGTAGTGATAAACTCGGAGAGATCGACCTGAAAAAAATCGACGTGGTCGGCGTTCCCGTGGATTCAGTCAAGCGTTTCTTCAAACGTCCTAACGGTGACCCCGTTGGAATGTACAAAGATTTTACCGTTTTCGCCCAACAGACCTGCCCAGGATGCTATGTCAATGTCCGAGGCGCTCTGGACTCCTTCGTGAATACCGGTATCAACATGGAAGAATTCGTGAAAAACCATGGTCCTGTTCTGGTCATCGGTGGTGGTGTTCCTGATTTTGAACCTGAAATGGCGATTGGTAAAAATCTCTTTATCACAGGAGACTGCTGGAAGTATTTCCCAAGCAGAGAAAAAGTGGAGCAGGCTGCCAAGCTTGCAAAGACAGTCACCTATTACCCTGGTTGTGCTCCAGTCTATATCTTCGCTCAGCTGAATGCAGACCTGCAGAAGCTTGCCAAAGAGGAAGAACTCGTTAAATAACACCGTCATCCCTTACAGTGAAGAAGATCTCTGCCCCATGGGGTAGAGACTTTCTTTGCTGTTCCAGCATTCATAAAAATATCATAGATTATTAATATTTCCATATTCATTAGAGCTCTGTCCTGGAGCTTCTGGTAAATAACAAACACAAAGAAGAGAGAATCCGTTCTCGATGACTTTTAAGGAGGAAACTATGTCAGATTCAAAAAAAATCACTTATACCGCACTTTTTCTCGCATTTGGAGTTATCGTGCCCCAAATTTTCCATCTATTCGGTGGTGCAGGACCCATCTTTCTCCCTATGCACATTCCTGTCCTACTGGCAGGTTTTTTCCTGGGTGGAATTCAGGGAGCCCTCATTGGCTTTCTCACGCCACTTTTCAGCTCATTCCTTACTGGGATGCCCGTTATTCCAATCCTCTATTTCATGATGATTGAAGTAACGGTATATGGTTTCGCATCAGGATATTTTTATAAGAAACGGAACATGAATATTTATGTTTCTCTGATTCTATCCATGATACTTGGAAGAGTATTTCTGGCAGCAGCAGTATTTATCCTTCAGCCTCTGCTTGGTCTGAAGCTTTCCCCTACAGGATATCTTATCGGTGCGCTGACATCCGGCATACCTGGCATGGTGATCCAGCTGATCTTTGTTCCGACCCTGGTGAAACTTATGGAAAAGGCGGGTGGAAGTGTTGTCCGAAATCATGCTTAAACGCCTGGAAGAAAAAGAAGCCAGCTGCCTGATCTACAATAACGAAGAACTTCTGTACACCTCCAGTTTTATCGGTGTGAAGCCCTTATTGGTATTTATGGAACAGTATCCTCAGGGATTTACCGACCAGAAACTGGTTCTGGTGGACAAAGTCATAGGAAAAGCAGCTCTTCTTCTATCCACACTCATCGGGATTCAAGATATATACACCCCACTGGCCAGCAGCCTGGCTGTCGATGCTGCAAGTCTTCATAATATTGCACTACATGCAGAATCAGTTGTTCCATTCATTAAAAATAGAGATAATACAGGCATGTGTCCATTAGAACAATCTGTAATGGGAATCGATGATCCGATTCTAGCACTGGAAAAAATAAGAGAGGCCATCGCAATTCTCATGAAAAACAAAAATAATATATAAAATAATATCCGGAAGCATATGATTCTATACATAGAGAATCTCATGCTTCCGGATTATTCTTTTCTTAGAACACTTCTTCTGAAGCTTTTCGTACTAACAATACTTCATTCTTTATTGTCCACTTCTACTTGCTGTAGGTATCCACAACTTTCTGGAAATCATCTTCAAATGTAGAATCTTCTCTCAGCTTCATCTCTCCATAATAACCGAATCCTTCTTCCCCATCCATGATCACAGTCTTTGTATTGTCATTAAGGAGCGATTTCCAATGATCCGGGAACAGGTACTGTCCATCCTTCGTGATCTCAATTTGTGGTGTGAAAGGATAAAGAACACTGAGCTTACTTTCAAGTTTCTCGGTATTTTCCACGTTCTCTGTTTCTGCCTCAACATAGACCTCTCCCTCGTTCTCATAGAGCGCCAGGATATACTGTCTGTTGATGTTTAATTTCTCTACACTACTGGCAAGAGATGTATAGCTATAGAGATCATTTTCGATGAGTATTGTTTCATCAGCGCTGAAAGGCAGCGATGAATTGTATATTTTATCCACCCGTACTTCATAGATTACAGACTGCCTTGCAACCTGTGTCTCTTCACTCTGATCCTCTCCAGATTCAATGACATACTTGTATTCTTTGAACCGGATATTCATTACTGTTCCTTTGATCACTGCGCTGCTTTCACTCAGGATATTTTCAGTGAATGCTGCGATTTTATCCGTCATACCACCTAATGCTACCGGAGCGTCAACCTGCGCGGATTCTTCAAAATTCAATCTGCTGTAAAGCACCGTGGTCTCTTCCTGTCCTGGTGTCTCAACTACTGGTGGAGGATTCTCCCCTTCGGCAATTGGATTTTCCATGTTTCCGCTTCCAAAAAGCTTGAATAGTGCAGTCGTTGTAAGAAGAACTACAGCCACCATTGCTGTTACAGCTGCATACCTCCTGTAGCTATAACTTCTGTTTATCTTTTTTTCCTCTATATTCATTTCATTTAACTCCCTCTCCATTTTCTCTCTCGTCTGCTTCTTATGTGCTTCATTCACTGGAATTTTCTGGAAAAGTGATTTATAGTTTTCTTCAAACATCTCGTACCTCCGTTTCCATATAACTCTTTAGAAGTCTCCGTGCACGTGTAAGCTGAATTTTCACTGTGGACTCCTTAAGGCCTAGAAGTTCTGCAATATCAAGTATTTTAAGGTCTTCGTAATAGAACAGGTGAATCACTGTGCGGTACTTCATCGGCAGCTTTGATAGAAACTCCTCCAGGATCTTTTCTTCATCCGTTATCCCCATGTCATGATCATAGAGGGTAACAGTACTATTCTTTGTGAAAGAGGCAAAGAGATTCTTGCTGCAATTAATTGTCACTCTCAGAAACCATGCTTTTTCATGTTCTTCTCCCGTGAATTCAGGCCTTCGCCTGATATACCTCAAGAACACCTCCTGGAGTATATCCTCCGCATCATACTGGTTTCTCGTTCTTGCATAGGCTAGTTTATAAACCATGTCATAATATTTTTGGATTACATGGTCGATGATCGGATCCGACTCCATTTTGCTTTGCATCGCTTTCCTCCTTCCTTCTATAAGTAATACCTTGGTGCCTCACGAAAAGACACAGGTTCGTAAAATATTTTTTGTTTATTTAATTAGAGATTTCTTCCTTTCAATGGTCATGGTCAAGAATCAAGGGTCATATTTACATACATATGAATAGCATAGTAGATGTTGCGAGAGAAAGAAACACAAGTATCCACAGGCAGAAAAATATTTTCCACAGTAACTGCTCACTCCTTGTATATAAGTCATCATTCTTCAAATCAGCTTGATCTTATACAAAACACTGCTCTCCGTAATCTAGGCTCTCCGTATTCAAAACCCCGGTTAGTGATTTTTGATAATATTTTCATAAACTTAATATATATCTAAGTTGTTTATGATATTATTGTTGAGAATAATCAGAGTATTATAATAGGCAGGAAATTAGAATTGAGGGTGAAATGCATGAAAAGCAATGGAATGGATGAAAAGAAGATTCCTCTGGTATGTGACCTGGATCTCAATAGATATCTAGGCAAATGGTATGAAATAGGAAAGTTTCCAGCCCGAGGGCAAAATGGTCTTGATCACGTCACTGCAACCTATACCATGAAGAATAACGGAAAAATCCGCGTAGAGAATGCAGGCTATAAAAACGGAAAGAAGAAGGGAATCAAAGGAAGCGCATGGCTTAGAGACGAAAAATGTGCAGGTGGACTCTATGTGCAGTTCTTCTGGCCCTTTAAAGGGGACTACAACGTCATCAGACTGGCATCGGATTACAGTTATGCGGTGGTCATGGGAGCCAGTAGAAGCAACCTGTGGATTCTATCCAGGACACCAAGAATTAAAAAAGAAGATCTTAGAGAAATCCTCAGTTTCTTAAAGGCTCATGGCTTTAAGGTGGAAAATATAACAAAAACTAAACAAGATGGGAAAGTGTAAATTATGTCACTAGTAACATTCATTCTGGATAAATCAAAATATATAGGACTTCTACTACTACTTGGAATTACTGCACACCTCCTTATAGGTAAACCCAGATGGCAGTTCTATCCTCTTTATCTGGCAGCAGCCTTCTACCTTATTCTTGTCGCGCTGAACTATTTCAATGTATTTGAACCCAGTTCAAGAAGCAGCAGATGGATCATCGGGATCGGCATCGTTCTGATCTTATTTTTCATCATATCTCTACTTACCTTCCCAATAGATAAACTGCCTATACCAGGTGGTCCTTATGAGGTAGGAACAAGAATTTATGAACTGGAAGATCAGACCAGAGAAGAAATCTATACGGATGAGGAAAATGACTCTCGCAAGATAAAATACCAGATCTGGTACCCAACGGATGAAACAGAAGACTTACAGAAAGCCAAATGGATAACTGAAGGAAAAGTGCTTACTCGGCAGCTTGCTAGAAGCTTTCGATTTCCGGCATTTATGCTGGACCATACAGCAGTGATCAGTTCCAATTCCTATATTGATGCACCGGTAAGTGAAGCTGAGAAGGATTACCCAGTGGTTGTGATTTCCCACGGCTGGCAGGGATTCAGAGAACTGCATACGGATTTTGCTGAGGAACTGGCTTCTCATGGTTTTATCGCGGTTTCCATAGATCATACTTACGGATCTCAAGCAGTCAAATTTGAGGACGGAAGTGTAGCCTATCTCAATGAAGATGCTCTACCAAGCCAAGCCTCGAATCCGGCTGCATTCAAGAAATCCTCCACACTTCTTGTGAACACCTATGGGGAAGATGTATCCATTGTCCTTGATGATCTGGAAAGACAGAATACAGATGGAGATTTCAAGAATCTGCTTGATCTGGAGGCTCTAGGCGTACTAGGGCATTCCACCGGCGGTGGCGGAGATGTCTATATCGCATTAAAGGATTCTCGCATCAAAGCCTTGATGGGTCTCGACGCCTGGGTGGAACCCATTGGAACTGATGTGTTAGAACAGGGACTGAAAATACCTGCCCTGTTTATAAGAAGTGAGCAGTGGAGCCAAGGACCAAATAATAATGGCCTTGATGTCCTTAGAAGAAATTCAGAAGATGCTACTCTGATCCAGATGAACCGGACAGTACATGTCGATTTTTCCATGGCTTACATGTATTCTCCTCTTGCTAAGTATGTCGGATTCTCAGGAGAAATGGGTGGAAGAAAATCCATAGAAATACAGAAGGAACTTATTCTTGATTTCTTCGATTACAACTTAAGAAATCAGAATGACCAGGCTGCGAGTAATCTGGATGATTTCTTATTGGAATATGAGGATCTCCTCCTTATCGACTGATACCAGACAGCGATTCAGTAAAAGAGCAGAATTAAAAGAGCACTTGGCTACTAGTAGGATTCACCCTACAGCAGCGAAGTGCTCTTATGCTTCTATGTATTGTCTTTACATTCTTCGATAAAACAGTTTTCTACTCTGGCTTGATAAAACCGAATAGATGATCAGGATGCTGTTCGTGTAAATCTAAAATCATAAGCT
This sequence comes from uncultured Proteiniclasticum sp., assembly GCA_964643785.1. Classification (GTDB taxonomy): domain Bacteria; phylum Bacillota; class Clostridia; order Clostridiales; family Clostridiaceae; genus Proteiniclasticum. The sequence goes on along the minus strand of CAZXUT010000006.1, from coordinate 51,029 downwards.
CATTCTGAGGAATGCTTCCTACATAATTACGTTCACCATCATTATCTATATCTTTTAATACAATCTGGAGTTCACCACGGTAATGGCTTAAATTGTCATTCACGATGACAATATCCCCTCTCGTGAATTTTTCCTTCGTACACTTTCTGGCAGGTATTAAGGTTTTTCTGTAATCTGTTCTTGGTCTTGAAGATCTGATGATGAAGTCTGATGCGTCAGTTCTTCCTGCATGCAGATAATTATAAAGCACCTTTTTCTCTTCTTCAGAAAGATCCGTCTCAGATTCAATCTTGAAGGTTGTCTTGGTCAAGTCCACTGTGGACATGATCTTAAGCTCCTCTTCTGTTGCATAGGCATTTCCGATCAGTACATCGTCGATCATGTTAGAAGCCAGCAGATGTCTTACTTGAACATCAATTGGAAGTCCTCTGTCAATCTCCACTGTGGGTAGCCCTGCATAGACAGGCCATGGACCAAATGTGCCTTCATTGTTACTTGATACGAAAGCCGCTGTTCTTAATCCAAGACCTTTCCACTTCTTGTTGAAGTTCATGAAGACTTCCCATCCAAGACCAGTATATCTTTCAGGATAGAAGTTATGGCATACGGTCATGTTGTGCGGATTCGCACCATGACGTAGCAGATGATCTACTGAAGCATCTGAGCTTCCATTAAATTCAATCTTGATATTCTCAGGATTGTGCGTAATTGCCATATCCAGATAATCATCAAAGTGTCCATCCAAACGGATAATATCCACATGCATTTCACTGAAAACACTTAAATCTAGCGGGGTAGCCCCAAGATGAGTAAACACCTCCGGATTCGTATCTACAGACACTTCAAAACCGAACTCGTGGGCTTTGTCCATGAACGCTTTGAATTCAGTGATGATTTCTTCCTTTGGTTTATCTACGGAAAGAAGACATGTGAAAATCCTGCTGAAACCATAAGATGAAGCAAGTGACATGTACTCTACATCTTTCTCAAATGTGGAGTGTTCTGGATAGATTGATATTCCTAACTTATGCATAATTTTCTCCTTTGTATAAAAGGCTACAGAAATTCTGTAGCCAGTTACTTAATAACAAATATCCTTTGTTAATTCTTCTGTGACAGTATCATCTACTAGGTGCTTAGCCATAAGACACATATTTTTGAGTGCGTCGTTTAGGCCAGCTTCTCCTTTGGCGGGTGTTTTTACAATATGGACTTTGTCTTTATACTTTTCAATGACAGAATCATTCTCCACTGACATGGCAGCGAAAGCTTTAATGTCAGTTTCAGTTGCTATGCTCTTCGCAGTATGAGCTGCCATCAAAGCATACTCCTTAAAATTGAATGCTGGTCCGCACATGACGATATCGGGGTTTAACTTCTTTACCATCATGGTCAGCTTCTTTACTACCAGGTCCGGATCTTCAAGATAGGTTCCATTTCCACAATAAAGAGTCGCAATGACTTTTCCATCAATTTCCTTCAGACAGGATTGCATCATTACAGCAGGCCCTATGGCTTCTTTCTTCCCACCAAGCGGCAGCATCTTATCGTCTTTCGTACCCATACCAGACTGAATCTGATCGTAAATCATGACAATTTTCATAGTATACTCCTTATTCTTTATAAAGTGAGATCATCAAAAGAAATTTCTTCTTCATCAATTGCTACCGTATTTTCCTCTATCACATAGGTTTTGTCCATTGCTCTTACAAATGGTAGATAGAGAATGATTCCCAAAGCAATCAGGAAGATCTGTAGTACTGCACCTTGCCATCCTGAGGATAAAAATCCGGATATGATAGGTGGTGTAGTCCATGGCATGATGACACCATTTGTTATTGGTACCAGTCCTATATTCATCGTGACCCATGAAATTATGATATTGATCATTGGAACAAAGATGAATGGTACTGCAATAACCGGGTTAAGCACAACTGGAAGTCCGAATATGACCGGCTCATTGATTCCAAATATACCCGGCACGATAGAAAGCTTACCAAGCTGTTTGAGCCTCTTTGATTTTGCAACCGCGAGCACAGCAATTAATAGGGACAGTGTTGATCCTGCTCCGCCAAACGTTGCGAACAGATCCTGGAACTGCTTTGTAATAATATGTGGTGGCTGCAGTCCTGCTTCGATCGCTGCGACATTGTTAGCCGATAGCGCATACAGTATTGGTGAGAACACACTATCTGTGATGTTCGTTCCATGTATTCCGAAGAACCATAGGACATGAGCGAATAAGTACACTACGATCATTGCTCCTAGAGAATCACCTACGTTCTGTAGTGGAAGCTGTAAGAACTTGAAAACAAAATCAAATGCATTTCCCCATGGTGTAAGGATAAATATAAGCCTTACAGCAAGAAAAGCGAAAATTACCATTGAAATTGGAATCAGTGCTGAGAAAGAGTTCGCAACTGTAGGTGGAACTCCAGCTGGCATTTTAATGGTCCAGCCTTTCTTTACAACATAGTGATAAATATGTACTGCCAAAAACGCTGAAATAATTCCTATGAATATTCCTTTTGCACCTAACCAGTCTAAAGGGACACTTGACACAAGAACTGCTTCTGTGGCGCCTTCAGGTGTAAATGATGTAGCAAATGGCATTAGCGTGAACCAGCCAAGCAGCGCTACAGCTCCTCCGAATAAGGGTTCAACCTTCATTCGCAAGGCGAAATTGTACCCTATACCAAGTACAATGAAGATCGACATAATGGAGAAGGTTGCTTGTGTAGCTGAGGACAACCAGGCTGCAATTGTAACATCATTCAGATAAGTGCTTCTTAATAAGTCCATCCATGCTGGAATTGGAAAGTTTGAAAACAGCATAATCATGGAGCCTACAACTAAAAGTGGCATACTTACTAAGAAACCATCTCTTATTGAGACAAGATATTTGTTCTTGCTGATTGCGCTTGCAATCGGCATGAGTCTTGATTCCAGTTTATTCGTGAAATTGGACATCGTACATTCCCCCTTTATTTTTGTTTCATCAATTTAATAGCGGATTTGAGCACTTTTTCACCGTTCATCGTTCCGTAGTCAGCTCCATCAATAACGCCTACTTTTACAGGTTCATCCTTGTATTTCTCAACCGTTTCACTAAGACGGAATTTCACTTGTGGTCCTAGAAGAATCACTTCAGGTTTTTCTTTGTTGTAGATCACATCCATACTATCAAGTGGAAAAGCTTTTACTTCAATGGGTAAGTCATGGTCTGTCGCAACTTTTTGCATGTTGCTTGCAAGCATACTTGTCGACATTCCAGCACTACAGAATAAATAGATTTTTTTCATGATTACACCTCCTTCTGCAATGATTTATTGATTGCTGACATATCTTTCTGAAGGGCAATGAATTCTTCTGAGAGTATACTGAAAGTTTCAGCGCTCATCATCAGATCTTCCGCATGAATCAGCAGTAATGTCGGCTTTGCAGCATTTTCTGTGCCTTCCATCTGGAGAAGTTCCATATGTACCTCGTGACCCATACTGTAAGCTTTCTTTCCTTCTGCCATCAGCTCCTCGGCTTCTTCTACATTTCCTTTTCTACTCGCTCTGATTGCCTCTATGAAACTAGATCTCGCAGTACCTACGTTAGATATAATATTAAAAAGTTTTAATTCGAATTCTTCCATGATTAATCTCCTCCTACTTTTACTATAATATATTCTTTCTATCCATCTCTATAAACAGTTTTCCTAATATTAGGAATTAACACTTTTTACTGGATATACTCTTGTCTTCGCCAAACGATCATGTAGCGCCTGATTCTTCCATGTGAACACCGCCATTAAAACAGAAACTAGTGAAATACCGATGGCAGCGTAATAAATATACTGGACCAGAATTTCACTACCAGTGATGACCAGAATGAGGTCTCTCAGATATCTGCTTGAACTGATAAGAAATCCTTCCAAAAGAAACAATCCGACAACTTGCCTCATGATAAGCGCCTTCAGCGTCACCTCCTTATATTTATCCGTGAGAATAACGATGTTCAGTATTCTTTTTCCTGGTGTCTGTCCCTTCCATACCTTCCAGGGAATCAGAACGTAATATCCAAACCCGAAGAGAATGGCAAGGAGTCCGCCGATGATGTTCCACGGGAAGCCGATTAATAGCAGGTTGTCCGATACATCTGTTGATCCTGTAATGCTTCCAATGATGATGACCAGCGGGAATGCTGAGACCAATAGCCCTAAAAGCCAATCAATAAGATAAGCGACAAACCTTATGATTATGGATGCGGAAGCTTCTCTCTCTTTGACATCACCTTGTCTCTTCACCTGTTTCATGTTTTGCTTTCTATTTTTCTTTGACATACTCTTCCCCCTCGTTTACAAGAAATTTTTAATGAATTCATCTTTGTTCTGAGATTTGATCAGCTGTGCCAGTGCCTTGGAATCCGATAACACACTGCTCATCCAATCCAGGAACACCTTCATGATTTTTTGATCGTTTTCTGCAAACCCCAGCAGGATGACCAGCCTTACTTCATATTCTCCCCATCCGATGGGGTTTTTCATGATGGCCACTGATAATATGGATTCTTTACAGCTGACTTCAAGTGGATGCGGAATGGCAAAGGAATAGGAAAATGAGGTAGATGCCATGGATTCCCGCGCGTGAACTGAAGTGCGGAATCCTTCTTCTGCATACCCCTTATCGATAATTTTCTGGCACATATAATCGATGACTTCTTCCCGGGTATCTAAGTCCAAAGTCTCATAGAAGAATTCCTGCTTGAACAAACTGTAAATATCATCTGCATACTTTTTTCTGTATTTATTTTTCTCCAGATGATTTAAAACGCTGAAAATCTTTCCTTCATCTTCATAGCTGACAAATAAGGAGATCAGCACTGTAGGAATGGCCAGGTTATGCTGCAGTGGTAATGTCGTGATGATGATATCCGGCTTCTCCTTCATCACTTTTCTCTGATCAAAATAGTCGAATCGTTCTATTATTCTGATTCTGTCTCCAAAATGAGTGATGATCTTATCTTCACAGATGTTACTGATGGATTGTTTGCTTGGATGGATCAGAACAACATTGAATTTATCCTGATTGATTCTTTCATAGGCTGCCCCAAGATGTAGTGTAATAAAACCAATTTCATCTTCAGAAATATCAATTCCTGTAATCTGCCTGATCAATACAGATACTTGTATCGCCATCTCAAAGATCAATGGATATTTCCATTTGATGTCCTTCAGATAAATATTAACTGATGTATTCTGATTCATGGTTCTTAAGAGAAGTGATTCAATATGCATGGTCAATCCATTGATCAGCAACTGATCCTCACTGAAATTGATATCAAATTTCTCGATGATATCATCCAGTATCATCTGAACAAGCTGTTCGATCTTCATGGAATTCTTCTCATTTCTGCTGATGTATTCACTGCTTCTTTTTCCCATGATGAGCACTGCGAGTATTTTCACTTCACTCTCAGGTACTACAATAGCTAATTTCCTTGCAATGCTTCGGTAAAACTCTTCTGCAATCTCATATTCAACACTGCTTTTCAGTTTTGTGGACTCTTCTTCAAATTTCATATGATGATTCGTCATGATACGTTCTATAGCAACGCCCAGATGAATCATCAGAAGGATGATGGTTGTTCCCTGAATGTGGTAGTTATGCTTTTCTACGATTCCATTGAATTCATCCGCTATTTCCAGAAGATCAAAGTCCTTATAGTATTTCGCGATATTGGATAGATTAAGAAAATTCCCTTTTGTCTCTTTAGTCAGTAATTCCTTGTAGACCTTCCGCTTATACCTTTCTTCACCCTCTAGATAGATAAAGTTTCTGTTTCTTTCCAATGTTATTTTTTCATAGGGTTCAATGAGTTTTTTCGCTTCTTTAATATCATTTTCGATGCTGAATTCACTGACAAACAGTTCTTCCTGCAGCTCAAATATATTCAATCGATTTTTATTGAATAACAATTTTCTCAGGATATAATAGATTCTTTCCCTAGGCGATTGTGGGATATCCTCAACGGCGCTATTCACTTTCAAAATGATTCCTTCTCTGATGTGGTAGCCTTTTCTTCTGTTGGCTTCTATTACTGGATTATCATATTCACTGTTTATTTTTTCTATATCAGAACGAATCGTTCGATCTGATACGTTGAAAATCTTTGACATTTCCTTTCCCGTAATCCATTCATTACCAGATCGTAGGATACTGATGATCTTTTCTTTTCTTTCACGCAATTAAATCCCCCCTATTGTTCTAATTATACCCCTAATACCAATGATACGATTTCAATTATTTCCTAACTGTTAGGAAGACCCGTTTATTTTTTAACATTTATATGAGTGTATTTATTTTTGACATGAGAAAAAGGTATTTAACTTGACCTCTGCATTGCCAAGTTAAATACCTCGATTATCCTTATTCTAAATAAACCTTATCCACCTTCATTGTATGCTCCGCTCTATATCCTATCTTTCATTAAAGCTGTTCTGTAAGGTAGCACTTCCGCAGTCATCATCTTATGGATTACAGCAGGATCTTCTCTCATGAACTCGGCTGCTTTCTCATCATTTTCCGCCTGGAAGATGACAATGCCAAATCCATTTTCATCAACACGATCTGTCTTTCCTGCAGTCAGAACAATCCCTTCTTCACAATACTTCTTCAATCTTAAAAAGTGTCTGCTGATTATTTCATGGTCATTTTCCGTCCAGTTTTTTTCGTCATGAAATTCTGGAATCAGTTTTAGTACGTATATATATTCTCTCATGCTATTTCCTCCTTACCCCGTTTATTCATCCGTTTAGTATCATTATAATGCAACTCATCCTATATCGTTCATGTTTTTACAAACCAGCAGGTTATCAAAAATAACCTGCTGGTAAGACCCTATCTTAATAGATTGACAAATTATATCAATTGCATGATATTTTTCTTTCACAGGGGAACCCTTTCTGCTATACTGAAAAAAACTTTCATCACTAAAAAGGAGGAGTCCATTTGCCATTATTATCATCTCTTTTCCGTAACCCAGCTTCTATGAACCCTCCAGGCTTACGTAATGATCTTCCTGCTGTACCAGAAAAACACAGAAGCCATTATCTGATTTTCGTGTCCCTCTTGACACTGTTCACAGGATTTCTATTTAATACACCTTCTGAAATCATCACAGGATTGGGCAGGATTATAACCTCATCCAGTATACTGCTCACGGACTATATGATGGTGGGTAATATCGGCTCAGCCTTTGTAAACAGTGGTCTTCTGATGCTTATTGCCATCTACATCGCCTCGCGAAGCAATACTTCTGTCAGCGGACCACTGGTGGCTGCTGTCTTCACCATCGGCGGATTTGCTTTCTTCGGGAAGAATCTCTACAATATCTGGCCGATCATGGGTGGTGTAATGCTTTATGCAAAGTATCAGAAGGAACCCTTTGGTAAATTCATCCTACCTGCTTTTTTCGGTACTGCCCTAGGACCTCTTGTCAGTCAGATTTCCTTCGGATTCACTCTTCCTCCGGTCTTAGGAATATTCTTGGGTATCCTGGCCGGGATCAGTGCAGGATTTATCCTGCCGCCTCTGGCCAATCACTTTATAAGATTTCACCAGGGCTACAATCTCTACAACATCGGTTTCACTTCAGGTATTGTTGGTCTTCTCTATATGAGTCTTCTACGCGGATTTAACCTTAATAATCCACCGACTCTGATTTTGCTAGAAGGACACATGCAAGGGCTGTCCGTCTATCTTGCAGTTCTCTTTCTATCCATGATCATCTATGGATTTGAAACCTGCTCCAATGTCGCAAAAGGACTTTCTCATCTCTTCTCCCATCCAGGTCGGCTTGTTTCCGATTTTGTGGCATCAGACGGTTTTCCAGTGACCCTGATCAATATGGGCTTGCTTGGTTTTATTTCCACAGCCTATGTAATTCTTGTGGGTGGAACACTGAACGGCCCCATTTTAGGAGGCATCTTCACTGTGGTAGGCTTTGGCGCCTTCGGTAAACACGTTAAAAATGTGGTTCCAGTCATGGCAGGAATCTATCTGGCCAATCTGGTCTTCCATTGGGAAGTGTCATCTATCGGGTCTCTTCTGGCTGCTCTTTTCGCCACTACACTGGCACCTGTCGCTGGTGCCTATGGCATCATTCCAGGAATCCTTGCCGGCTTTCTTCATATGGCAGTGGTAATGAACGTAGGTTATCTGCATGGAGGCATGAATCTTTACAACAATGGCTTCTCAGGGGGATTTGTCGCCGCCATACTTGTCCCTATCTTTGATTCACTGAAAATAAGTTCTAAAAATTGGGAGGAGTAACAATAATGCAAAATAGAATAAGATCCGTAAAAATTCTGGAAGAGGTCATCGGTTATTTCATCCATCATAAGATCGACCAAATGGATATCCAGTTTTTTGCAGATGATGAAAAAATGGACATCACCGTTTCGGGTCCTTCAGAGGTAGCGCCAAAAGATCTGAAGAATCTGGAAAGCCTCCTCAATGAACCAATAAAACCTGAATATGAAGAGTACTACTGGGGACTTCTTGGCGCAACTGGAAAAAGGCAGGAACTGAGGCTTCTCGGTTCTATTGTTGACAGCGGGAGCGCAGTGTTTCAAGATGGCATTCTCACAGTCAATGTAAAAAGAATTTACTGAAAAAAATAAGATCCCGACAACTTCATAAGTCTTCTTATACAAGCTGACAATTGAAAACGATGCAATTATACTCACAAGGATTGGTTTCTCATTAATTGAGAAGCCAATCCTTGTTTAAGTTTATTGATACCACTTTTTAGAAAGAAATCTGGTGTAATGGACTGGTTTTCAGAAATTCGTATGACCCTCCTGTTTCTCTTGAAAATATTCTTGTCTCATCAGAAAGAACTCCCCTTCAGGCAGAAGCTTATCACTAAGTCGTCAACCTGAAGGGGAGTATATATTACAATTCAATTCAGCACATAATTCTTATCTGCTTAGTTTTGATTAACTCATCTTAAGTCGAAATGTCAATTTCGTTATACACATCAGTCGAAATCTTAATGACGAGCCTAATAGGTAGCGCTACAATAATTTCATAGGATTCACTGATCCACCCCATATCCTCATGTATGGATAGAGGAACTATTTCTTCAGGGAGCCTGTGGAGCATCACTGAACCTTCTTTGATCTCCAGCTCCCCTTCATAGATTTCCCCATTGTGTTCGAAAGGAAATGATATTTTCTTTGTATCTCCAATATCAAGAGGATGGCTGAATATTTCAACACCATCTTTTTCCACTAAGATGATTTTATCATGATCAATGGCTGATGCATTCAATCTGAATAGTAGTGCCGGAACAAAGCTTAAAAGCACAAATGCGAATATGATGATCACATCCCATTTCTTGACATGTACTGTATTATGACCATCTTTAAATTTCTTTAGCATAAAAGCCTCCCGGATATGCAAATCGGAATCAGTTCTCTTTAAACTGAATGATTAATTTCTGAATCCATCTAATCCTTATATTTCAGAACAACTTGCCTACTATTGACACTGATCTCCTGACTAAAATCCTTTTTATTGTTTTCCGATTTATAGCCTCGTTGAGATCCATTCATCCACGCCGTCAATTGCAACTCATTCGCATTTAGAATTATACAGGATTTTAAACTGATTCGCAACTGTATCTTGATATAAAAAAATGATTCTATCCATAAGATCTGCACCACTTCTGTAATTCTCCTCTATAGGAATTTTAGAGCAGATCTCTGAAAAATCGTAGCGCATTGAGGCTGAAAATCTTCTCGATCTCGGAAGTGGTAAAGCCTCTCTTTTCCAGTGCTAAAATCAGAAGATGCATCTTTGAGGCATCCTTCAGATCCAGCGTCTCCTCAATTCCATCAAAATCAGATCCCAGCGCAATGACATCAATGCCTGCTACTTTCCGGATATGTTCTATGTGGTCCACAACTGTTTCTGCTGCTCCTCTTTCAAGAAAACGAGGTCGGTTCAGATCCAGAAAATTGTAGTAGTAGTTCATGCCCACCAGTCCCCCACGTTCAGCCAGAAGTTTCAGCATCTCATCTGTAAGATTTCGAGGATGAGGGCATAGTATACGCGAATCAGAATGACTGGCAATAAAAGGTTTTTCAGCATACTTTGCAACGTCATAGAATCCTTCATCTGAAAGATGAGACACATCCACAATCACACCAAGACGCTCCATCTCATTTAGAAAGGCAAGTCCATGTTCCTTTAAACCCTTATATGCAGAATCAGCTGTTTTTCCAAAAGGTACTGCCGGGTAACCTATTTTGTTCTCATAGTTCCATGTCAGCGTCATCATTCGTGTACCTAACCTATGAAGCATTCTGAGCGCTGACAGATCTCCAAGACACACACCACCATCCTCAACAGTCAGAAGCCCTGATATCTTTCCATCTTTCCTGTTCTTTTCGATGTCAGAGAACTTGTATACCGGTGCAATCTCTTCATGATATGTTTCCATAATCTGATGAAAGACATCAATTTCCTGAAGTACTTCAAGAAGCGGCGATTCTGGACTCTCTTCAAAGTCCACGAAGGCAGCGAAGCACTGAAGAAGATAGTCGCCTTTTTTCAGTTTCAGAAGATCCACATGGAGATCATTCTCCCCGAAGTTTTTATCTATGTTCTTTTGCTTGGCCTTATTCAGGGCCATCAATGTATCACAGTGAAGATCAACTGTATTCATTCTTACACCTCTCTTTGAAGATTATATGTTCCTTAATCCATTTGATGACTTCTAATCGCTGCAGCTTTTATTTCTATGATGGTTTTTCTTTAGGATACCACATTGACTGGTTTTTCATCTACACAAGGTTTTGAGATTATGAAACCAATGGATTTCCAGGAAATAAAATGAGCTTTTATTCTCTTGACTTAATCCCTATTATTAAAAGAAGACCCCCACTTTCTATAGTGAGAGCCCTTCTTCTGCAAATATGATCAACACTCTTTATGTGACTACACCTTATAGATTACATCAAGAATGGTTCCGTCCCGATACTCACTGACAGCGACAATCTGATCACTTTTCTTTCTCTTTTCCGGAATGCCGGTATAATAGTCTGCAGTCTTTTTAAGTTCATGGATATCCACAATCTTCAGATTGGTTTCCTCTTTCATTTTCTTAATCAGTTCCTGATGCTTCGGATTGATCGCGATTCCACGTTCGGTGACCAGAACATCTACAGTCTCACCAGGAGTCGTCACTGTGGTCACTTCATCCACAAGACAGGAGATTCTCGAATTCACAAGCTTTGATACGATAATGGAAAGCTTCGCGCCTGCCGCCGTATCTGCATGTCCGCCAGAACCTCCTAGAATAATCCCATCTGATCCTGTGGTGACATTGACGTTGAAATCAAGATCGATTTCGCTGGCCCCAAGGATCACGATATCCAGTTTGTTTGCAATATTGTCCGGATTGTTGATATTTGCATAAGCATGAGCACTCATCTTGATATGGTTGTCATTGACTTTGATGGATTCCACCGCATCCAGATTAAAGCACTGCACATCATAAAGCTTTTCAAAATATCCCTCTTTCAGGAGATTCACCAGGTAATCCGTTATTCCACCTGAAGCAAAGCTTCCTGTGATTTTCTTCTCTTTCATGATTTTTTTCAGCTCATTGGCCACAGCCAGAGAAATCCCCCCGGCACCAGTCTGAAAACTCATTCCATTTTGAAGAAGTCCGCTTTGTTCGATGAGTTTTGCCGCATCTCGGGCTATTTTGAGTCCCACCGGATCCTTCGTGATCTGTGTTGTTCCACTGACGATCCCCTTGGGGTCTCCTATGGAGTCCACCTTCACTACATAATCTACCAGGTGTCCTGAAATCTCAGGCCGATTCACATTCTTTGCTGTGTAGTCTGTGATGGCCACCACTTTTTTCGCTGTTTCCGCGTCTACATGGGCATAACCAAGGACACCACAGGATGCAGGTCCTTCAGATCCTGTCAGATTCCCTTCCTCATCCACCGCTGGTGCTGCGATGAAGGCGACATCAACCACCACTTCTTCCTCGAACATACTTCTTGGTCTTCCTCCATGAGTCGTCATGTGGCAGATTTCTTTCACTTTACCAGTACTGACGGCTACGCCTACAGGTCCTGAGATATAGGATGCATGCACTTTTATCACCGTTCCGTCTTCAAACATAGGCACTAAGCATGAATGACAGGGAAATAGTGATGTGGCTGCTATGGTAATATTCTTAAGTCCTCTTTCATGGATCTTCTTCATGACCATGGGTAGGACATAGTCTCCATTTCTCATATGATGATGGAAACTGAAGGTCATCCCATCATGAAGCTTCAGCTCGTCCAGTATTTCATCAAGATTCTCAGAAAACACCGGTCTTTTATCCAGATCTGTTTTTGGAGATGCAAAGTTATGTAGTTTCACGTTTTTAAAAGGACCACTATAGGGTCTATCCAATCCCTCTCTGCCTATTGAATTTCTCATCTGATTAACCCCCATTTCTCGGCAGAACGAACAATTTGTTCTGCTCTTTTAATGACAGGCAGATCCACCATCTTACCTTTGTAGCTGAATACACCAAGACCTTTCACTTCTGCTTCCTGCGCTTCCATCAGAATGATCTGCGCTTCTTCAATCTCATCCGCTGTAGGAGAAAACACCTGATGAATGGTAACAATCTGACGTGGATTGATGGCCAGACGACCTCCGAATCCGATGGATTTTGCAAAGAGTGTATCTTCTTCCAGTCCCTCAAGATCATCTATATCTGTATATGGTGTATCCAAAGCATCAATTCCATAAGCTCTTGCTGCAGTGGCAACCAGATACCTTGCATATTCTATTTCCTTGCTTGCCTTGGTTCTCTTGATGCCCATGTCGCTGGATAAATCTTCAGCTCCCAATAAAATCGCATCAATTCGATCCGATGATTCGATGATATTTCTAAGATCCATAAGTCCCATGGCACTTTCAATGATAAGGAGCAGTCTGACCTTCTTTTCTATACCGTGGATCACTTCCAGTCTCTCGATTTCTCTTACCATGGTCTTCACAGATTCAACACTTGCTTTAGGAATAACGATTCCATCTGGTTTTGCCGGAATGATGCTCATAAGATCTTCTTTCCAGTAAGGAGAATCCAGTGGATTCACTCTGACCGTGACTTCGACTCCTTCCAGAGGCAGAAAAGCCATCGCTTCTCTTACAAGAATTCTGGCAGCGTCTTTTTCCTTTAAAGATACTGCATCCTCAAGATCGAAGATGATGCTATCTGCTTCAAGGCAATCTGCCGATGTCAGCATCCCGGGGTTATTTCCAGGCATAAACAATAAACTTCTTCTACTCATAAGCTCTTCTCACCGCCGTTTCCACTCTTGCTCGTATGGTGTAATCTAAAGCACCACGATCCTCCACGAAAATTCTGCAGTCCTTTACAGACAGTTTTTCCAAGGTTTCGCGTATGGTTTTCTCAATCTGTTTCCCGAAAGTTTCCATCACAGAGCTTTCGATGGAAAGATCAATCCGACCTTCCCCTTTTACAATACGAACCTGACAGTCATTGGACTGTAAAGTCCCTGCTATGGCCTGTTTCCTGATATCCATATTTACCTCACATTCTTTTTTACTCTTACTTCTACCCTTGCAAACGATTTTTCATTATCTCTAAAATAAGGATGAATCGTATCAATCCATCCTTATGATTCTATTATATTCTAGAAAGGCCTTGCTCAGTTGCTTTATCAGCAACGGCTTTCGCAACCACTTCTGCAACCCTTGGATCAAATGCGTTCGGAATGACATAATCTTCTCTGAGTTCTTCCACCGCGATAAGAGATGCGATTCCTTCTGCAGCCGCTAGCTTCATTTCTTCTGTGATCTTACTTGCTCTTACATCAAGTGCCCCTCTAAACAGGCCTGGGAATGCGAGCACATTATTGACCTGATTCGGGAAGTCGGAGCGCCCCGTTCCCACAACTCTTGCTCCACCTTCTATGGCGTCATCATAAGTAATTTCAGGTTCAGGATTCGCCATGGCAAAAACGATGGCATCCTTCTTCATGGTTGCTACCATTTCTTTTGTAATTACTTTTGGTGCGCTGACACCGATGAAGAGATCCGCCCTTGTCATGGCTTCAGCCATAGTGAGGTTCTCATTGTCGTTGTTTGTAATTTCTGCCACTTCTTTTTCTACAAAGTTATAACTTTCCATGTCAGATTTACTTAAGATTCCATACTTGTTGAATGCATAGATGTTTTTAATTCCTAAATTCTTCATCATCTTGATAACGGAACTTCCCGCTGCGCCTGCACCGGAAATGACCGCGGTGCAGTCTTCAGCTTTCTTATTGACAAGCTTCAATGCATTGATGATTCCTGATGTCACAACAATGGCTGTACCATGCTGGTCATCATGGAATACTGGAATATCCAGCTCTTCTATGAGCGCTCTTTCTATTTCAACGCATCTAGGTGCACTGATATCCTCCAGATTGATTCCTCCAAAAGTAGGTGCAATCCGCTTAATGGTCTCGATGATTTCTTTAGGATCTTTTGTAGCCAAAACGATGGGAATCGCATTGACACCCGCGAAACGCTTGAAAAGCACCGCCTTTCCTTCCATGACAGGAAGTGCGGCTTCAGGTCCTATATCCCCTAGCCCTAACACTGCTGTTCCATCTGAAATGACTGCCACAATGTTGCCTTTCCATGTATATTTATATACATCATCTTTATTTTTCGCGATTTCAAGGCAAGGCGCTGCTACTCCAGGCGTATAAGCGATTGAAAGATCTTCCTTTGTTTCCAGCGGAGCCTTCAGTTCTATACTGATTTTCCCTTTCCATTCTTCATGTTTTTTTAGTGCAATTTCGTAATAATCTGCCATTATTTCCTCCAGTTACCGAACCTATTCACATAACTCATCTGCTCAATTGTATCATTAATAGAATATTAACATACAACACAAATGATGTAAACGAACCAACAAACTGTTACAGCTCATATAACTGACCTTATTACACAAAATTCACAGTTCAAAATACCCTCATATCACATTTATGATATGAGGGTATTTGACTTGCTGAAAGACCTCAATCCGAACATCTTCATTAAACTCATCTGAAGCCTTCCATTATTGTATCCATCAGTTGTTTCTGGATTCTACATAGTCTCGTATTTCTTCATCGCTGAGATCTGGGTAATTTTCTCTTAGACCTTCCATGAGTACTTCCATATACTTTTTGCTTGGCTGCTTTTTCTCAAGAACTCTGTTGTTGGTCACTGTCTTTACCGCGATGTCCTGGATGGTACCAAGCTCCACCTGACTGTTATACCAATGTGAGTCTGGTCCAGGAATAACGCCTCCATTTTCTTCTTTCCAGAGATGCTCAAACTGCTCCTCTGTTATGAGATAAGCTGCACCATAGGCTTTACCTGGTCTGGACACATCCAGAAAGGAGACGCCCATATTATCCCAGGATTCAGATTTGTTGGCATAATACATATCATGGTTAAATTCATAAGCCATTTTCGCACGAGGTGCAGAGGTATCCTTACATGGTTTATGATTTCTGCCGCCTCCTCTGAAAGAACCGCCATTGATGTAGTGCATGAATCTCTCATGAAGCATGTTTGAACCATAAGATGCATACCAGACCAGATCATTTTTCCTGCTGTTCCTGCTGCTCCAGGGCTGATCATCTGGATGAATATAATTCTTCTCTTCCACATGATTCAGATAAAAATAGGTTCCTACATAGTGAATCATTTTCCCATCCATTTCAACAGATACTTCTACAAGTGAATAGAGCGTTCCTTCGCTCTCAAGCTGATTTATTCTCTTCAGCGTTTCAGCATCCACCGTATAGACCTCTCCTTTGACACGGTCTCCCTTTTTCGTCTTTATACCAGGATAACTGCCTAGGTTGTACAGCGCATATCCAGGTAAGACCGCTTTTCCCATATACTTTGCGCGGCTGAGAAAACTTTCATGATTGCTGTTCCCATGGAGAAGCGTTCCATATACAAAAATAATTTCTGCAGTTTCTGTGTCTTTCATTTTCTTCATGACAGAATCCGCTTCCTTGTTGTAATCTTCCCCATAGTCTCCGATTACCTTATTGCTCAGCAGCTTCTGCTCCAGATGAGATTTTGTTTTCAGAAACAGGCTTGTGAATGTGGGACAGATTTCTGGATACGCATCTACAAACTTATGGACCTTCGCCTCTGCAAAGAGATCAAAACATCTGATCATTCCTATGAGTCCATCATGTCCAGCTCCGCTGAAGCTTCTGGCAGTAACCCCCATAAGTCCTTTCTCTAACGTCTCCTCAAATCCCTCAAGTTCTACAGCTTCTTTGGGTCCGTGTAGCTTGATATACGCCAGTATGGAGACCGCTAAATAGCTCGGCGTGAAGAAATAGACGACTCTACTATCGCTTGGCATGGTCTCAGGTTCAGCAAATCCCCAGAATAGAAGATCATGATTCTTTGGAAGAGGCTTCGCATCCTCGATGAGTTTTGCTGCGTATCTTACAATCTCCTCTTTTTCCACTTTTCCAGAAACAAGTTCCGATAAATCACCTCTCATCAATCTGATGATTTCATCAAACAACTTTGTATCAGGCTCCGCTGGTCTGTAAAATGTGTTTTTCATCTTTGTTACCTCCATAAATTTCAATGTGTCTTTGTTCTGTCTCCATCATAGTACACATTCCACAGGTATAATATGAAGCCAGGCTTCAACTTTAGATGAGGCCTTCTTTGGTGTAAGCACTTCTTAAAATGTCTGAAAATGAAAGAAGATGGTTTCCCTGGTCAGAGGTCACTTCAATTCTATCTCCCTTATAAGATCTGGGAACATATCTGCAGTTAGAAAGGAATAGAGTGTTTCCATCCTCATTCCTATATTCCACAAAACAGGTCTTCTCATTCTTTATGCAGTCCATAAGGACCCCTGGACCTTCAGTGGATCTGTACTGGTATTCTGTCTGAAACATCTCTGCTGCTACATCATCAAGCTCCCTGTACCAGGAGATTTCTTCAGGCATGATTTCTGTCATGACATAAAGAATTCTCTCCTTGGCATAATCAGAAAGCTGCTGCCATATAGCCGCTGCGGACCCTATTGCATAGTGCTTCATTGCAGGTTCTAAACACATGCCTTTCAGCCCCTTCAGCGTTGCAATGACCTGGGTCAGGTTGAAGGTGAGAAAGAAGGGATGCACTGTGGAGGCAAAGCTTACTTTTCCGTTCTTTCTCTCCACCTCTTTAACAACGAAAGGCTTACCGCAGATCTGAATGAGATCATCACCTCTTCCACGTATTCTTTTCAGGTCTTCCTCCAGAGTCCGTTTGCTGACCCATAATTTTTCAGCCAGAGAATCCACACTATATTCCTCACTTTGGATCATCTTGGCCAGATACATCTGCCTTTCAAAGGAACTTGAAATATCAATTTCCGGGAAAGTCACCTTTCCCTCAAAACCATATTCTTTCTTCAGAAAGCCCATGAAAATCCCAAAGATTCTGATTGCACTGCGCTTACTGCTTGTATAGGACTGGACGGTCTCTTCCATGGCATACTGAAGTACACTTTCTTCTATGATCTCATCACTTCTCACAGCACTGTAATTCTCTATCAGCGTCCTCAGCAGATTAGATACAGTCTGCTTGGTATAAGAAGTGTAACCCATATAGGTCTTGAAAATTGATGAAGACATGAATTTTTCCGTGGCTTTACTTAACTCAAGCATTGTTCCCTCCCAGTAGCTTATTCTTCTTAAACATCTATTTGGTTAATCTCAAGTCATTTAACCGTATTTTATTATTCTTTAGTTTTCTGCATTTACCTGCACTATTATTATAGATATTCGTTCTATAATCCAAACTTTCCTGCTCATTCAGACACCTAAACGATGAACTATCTGATGTTACGAAATATTCAGAATCCTCTTTCATAATAAGAGAAAGAAGACGAAAAAGAAAGTGATATTAAAACTAAAGGATTTCGTGTACGTCTAATTGATGTTTTCATAAGTTTAAGCTCTTAAAGAGCAGCCGCAAAACTCATGAAATACTCGATTCACTGAAAACTTAACCTCAAATAGTACGGTAGTTTAAAGCACTGCATTGATCACTCAGTGCTCTTTATTTTTCATATGATCGATCACAAATAGAACAGGTTTCTTCCTGTCTTTGCGAACAATCACTACTTTCTGATTTTCCTACCTGATGAAATACTCTGTTATGATTCAAAGTTATAGATGCTATATTTTATTGGTATTCGACTTACTTCCTGATATCGTTTACTGTTAAGTAGTAAGAATTCTCGAGAGCTTGACTAGATTCTCGTGAAAATACTGTTTTAGGAGGAGTTATGAAAGAAGTTGTTATTGTTTCTGCTCAAAGAACACCAATCGGTTCATTTGGCGGTGTATTCAAAAATGTATCCGCTGTGGAACTTGGTACACAAGCTGTCAAAGGAGCCCTTGAAAAAATCGGACTGGATCCTAAGCACGTGGATGAAGTCATTCTGGGAAATGTGCTGCAAGCAGGACTAGGCCAGAATGTGGCACGGCAGGTAGCCATTCACTCCGGTATTCCTGTTGAGGTTCCTTCGCTGACAATCAATAAGGTTTGCGGTTCAGGACTTAAAGCGGTTCAGCTCGCTTTTCAGGCCATTGCATTAGGAGAAGCTGATGTTGTTGTAGCAGGTGGAACAGAAAATATGTCTCAATCCGCTTATGTGATTCCAGGGGCTCGATGGGGCTTACGTATGGGAGACGGTAATGTTGTGGATACGATGGTTCATGATGGACTGACTGATATCTTCAATCACTATCATATGGGCGTTACAGCGGAGAATATCGTTGAACAGTTCCAGCTTGATCGACTGTCCCAGGATGAATTAGCTGTATCCAGCCAGAACAAAACTGAGGCTGCCATTAAATCCGGACGATTCAAGGATGAAATCATCTCTGTTTTCACCCCGCAGAGAAAAGGTGATCCTATTGAAGTCAGCCAGGATGAATATCCTAAATTCAATACCACGCTCGAAGGAATCAGCAAATTAAGACCAGCCTTCAAAAAAGACGGGTCTGTCACCGCTGCCACTTCTTCAGGAATCAACGATGCTTCCGCTATTTTAGTGGTTATGAGCAGAGAAAAAGCGCTGGAACTGGGAATGAAACCTCTTGTTTCAATCAAATCCTCCGCATCTGCTGGTGTCGATCCAAAAATCATGGGCTGTGGACCAATTCCTGCTACAAAAAAAGCTTTGAAAAAAGCCGGTCTTGAAATGAAGGACATGGGACTCATCGAAGCGAATGAGGCTTTCGCTGCTCAAGCCCTCGCAGTGCTGCAAGAGCTTGATGCCAATATGGATATCGTCAACGTCAACGGTGGTGCTATTGCTTTAGGTCACCCAATCGGGTCTAGCGGTGCAAGAATTCTTGTGACTCTGATCCATGAAATGAAAAAACGCAAAGTGCAATATGGACTAGCTACACTATGTATTGGTGGAGGTCAAGGAATATCTATGATCGTGGAGAATGAAAATGAATAAAATAATAAGTATTAACGAAGCTGTTGATAAAATAAAAGATGGAGATGTTCTCATGGTAGGAGGATTCCTTGCCGTGGGTACACCCGACCGACTGATTGATGCATTAGTAGAGAAAAACGTCAGAAATTTAACCCTGATCTGTAATGACTCCGGATTTGTCGATCGTAGTCTCGGAAAAATGGTCGTGAACAAGCAGTTCAAAAAAATCATCGCTTCTCACATTGGTACCAATAAAGAGACAGGCCGCCAGATGCTCCAGGGAGAAACAGAAGTGGTGCTTGTACCTCAGGGAACACTCATAGAACAGATCAGAGCAGGTGGATATGGTCTTGGCGGTGTGCTGACTGCCACCGGAATAGGAACAGAAGTCGAGAAAGGCAAAGAGAAAATTGTAGTAGACGGAAAAGAATTCCTGCTTGAAAAACCTTTACGAGGAAATGTATCCATTATTTTCGGCAACAAAGTCGACAAATATGGAAATATTCATTATGAAGGCGCTACAAGAAATTTCAATCATATGATGGCAAGCGCTTCAGATATAACTATTGTTGAAGCGCTGGAAATTGTAGAAATCGGTGAACTTGATCCGAACTCCGTGCATACCCCAGGGGTATTTGTTGAGTATATCGTTGATGGAGGTGACAAATAATGATGGATAAGAATATGATTCAGGAACTGATTGCAAGACGTGTAGCTCAGGAATTGAAGGATGGAGATGTCGTAAATCTGGGCATCGGATTGCCAACAAGGGTGGCTAATTTCGTTCCCGCAGATAAAACTGTTGTCTTTCAGTCTGAAAACGGATTTATCGGTCTTGGACCTTCTCCAGAGGAGGATGCCATTAATCCTTTTATTGCCAATGCTGGCGGAATGCCTGTAACCATTCTTCCTGGTGGAGCATTCTTTGACAGTGCCACTTCCTTCGGCATCATCCGTGGTGGACATGTGGATCTCACTGTATTAGGTGCCCTTCAGGTAGACGTCCACGGGAACATTGCAAACTACATGATACCAGGCAAAATGGTCCCTGGTATGGGAGGCGCAATGGATCTTCTATCAGGCGCAAAAAAAGTCATCGTCGCTATGGAACACACAGCGAAAGGCAATCCTAAGATCCTGAAGGAATGTAATCTTCCACTCACAGCACAAAGTGCTGTAGATCTGATTGTCACCGAAATGTGCGTCATCGAAGTTGTCCCTGAAGGACTCCTTCTTAGAGAAATTAATCCTGAATATACAATTGAACAGATCATTTCAGCTACGGAAGCAGAACTGATCATTCCTGAAAAACTGACCCTCATGGAATAAATGATTCATAATTCAATCAATATATTATTAGGAGGATTCTATATTTAAGAGATTTACTCAAGCATGTGTACGTGTTGTACAGAACTATCTGCCAGATCCATTCTTATTTGCAGTTATACTTACTCTTATTGTTTTTGTAGCCGGAATGGGTGTCACTTCCCAAAGCCCTCTGGAAATGATCAATCATTGGGGAAATGGCTTCTGGGGACTGCTGTCATTCTCCATGCAAATGGCTCTGGTTCTTGTAACTGGTCATACACTAGCAAGTGCACCTGTCGTCAAGAGATTTCTGGTTGCACTTGCCAAACCTTGTAAGACTCCCTTACAGGCCATCGTGGCTGTCACATTTGTATCCGCAATCGCATGCTGGATCAACTGGGGATTCGGTCTGGTCGTTGGCGCTCTTTATGCTAAAGAACTTGCCCGTCACGTTAAAGGTGTGGACTACAGACTACTTATCGCTTCTGCCTATTCAGGATTCGTAGTGTGGCATGCAGGGTTATCAGGCTCAATTCCACTTCAGCTTGCAACAGCTGGACCTGGTCTGGAAGCCGCAACAGCTGGAGCCGTTACCAGTCCAATCAGTACAAGCCTTACAATTTTCGCTCCATTTAATCTGATTATCGTTGCAGTAATTATTTTGACACTACCCCTTATTACCAGAGCAATGCATCCCTCTGCTGATAAAGTGGTCTCTATTGATCCCGCTTTACTCGAGGATGATATCATAGAAGAAAATTTCGATTCTAAAACATTTGCAGAAAAGCTGGAAAACAGCAGCCTGCTTTCCCTCATCATCGGAGCAATGGGTATGACATTTATTGTAATGTTCTTTATCGCAAACGGTTTTGAACTGAATCTGAATATCGTCAATTTCATTTTTCTAATCCTTGGAATTATCTTACATAAAACACCTAGACGTTTCCTGCTGGCTGTATCATCAGCTGCAAAAGGAACCGCTGGAATTCTTATTCAGTTCCCATTCTATGCAGGTATCATGGGCATGATGGTCGGTGTATCCGCGACTTCAGGACTGTCCTTTGCCGGTGTGATCTCTCAATGGTTCGTCTCCATTTCAAATCAGACGACTTATCCTCTATTCACTTTCTTCAGTGCTGGTATCGTGAACTTCTTCGTTCCATCAGGTGGAGGACAGTGGGCAGTTCAGGCGCCAATTATGATGCCTGCAAGTATTGAACTTGGTGTTGATACTGCTAAAACCGCCATGGCTATTGCCTGGGGGGATGCATGGACAAACATGATCCAACCATTCTGGGCATTACCTGCTCTTGGTATCGCAAAACTTGGTGCCAGAGATATAATGGGTTATTGTGTGGTGGTACTTATTTATACAGGAATCATAATCAGTTTAGGACTCCTGTTCCTGTAAACTGAATCTAAAGAGAATCCTTCAGCGCGAAAGCTGAAGGATTCTTTTTTATATATTTTCAGTTATTGTATATGGTTTTTCATTTATTGTTTTTATACAGAAAAATTTCTGCACTTATAGAGATTTCATCCCACTCTAAAACATCAGCCAAGAGCAAGTGCCACACGTTTCAGGTCTTCAATGATCTTTATGGACTGAGGGCACTGGGGTTCACAGGCACCGCACTCCTGGCACGCTGTGGCATTTTTTGATACATCCATTCTCTGATATTTCTCCCTGGCACCAGAGAGATCATCATAGACAGATCCCTGGTTCCATATTTTAAAGTTCCCAGGAATGTCTACTCCGAATGGACATGGCATACAATATCCGCAAGCCGTGCAATCATTCATCTGTCGGCTTCGATAAATCGTTGTGACCTCTTTGACGGCATCCATCTCAGTGGCACTGAGCGGATCATATTGACCGAAGGTTCCTAGATTATCATCCAGCTGTCCCATCTCTGTCATTCCGGAAAGAATGACTTTGACGTTTGGAAGTGATGCTACATAACGAAAAGCCCAGGAAGCCACAGATCTTTCAGGGCTTACTTCATGAAAGATATTTTCCATGTCTGAAGGAAGTTTTGCCAAAGCTCCACCCTTTACAGGTTCCATGATGACAACGGGTATTCCCAGTTTTTCTGTGAGTTCATACCCCTTCATTCCCTGCTGAATGACTGTGTCCACGTAATTCAGCTGAATCTGACAGAAATCCCAGTCTCTGTAGGTCAGTATTTCTTCAAAGACTGGATATTCATCATGGAAAGAGAATCCGATGTAGCTGATCTTCCCTTCATCGCGGAGCTTCTCCACTTCACTGATCATGTCCAGTCTTTTGATCTCTTCCCATCGCTCCTTGTTCAGCGCATGGAAAAGATAGAAATCCACACGATCTGTCTGAAGTCTTCTTAGCTGCTCCTCGAAGTATTCTCTGACGTCAGAGGTCTCCTCGACAAGCCATACAGGCAGCTTTGTTGCCAGATAATAGCTATCTCTGTCATACTTCGACAGGGCCTTACCAACAAACTTCTCACTCTGCTGATCGTGATAAGGATAGGCTGTGTCAATATAGGTGACCCCACCTGCTATAGCCTTGTCTAGCAGTTCCTGCGCTTTCTCCTCATCTATGCTCTTGTCCTCTTTCATGGGAAAGCGCATACAACCGAATCCGAGAATAGACGGTGATATTCCTAGTTTTTCAAATTTTCGACGTTCCATCTTCTACCTCCAATATGTTTGTCTCTGGCAGGAAAAGATCAACACTTCCGCTGACTATTCTTTAAACTGTTCCCGCCACAGGAATCTTAATCAATTCCCTCATTACTTTCTATTTTACCATATTAAGAAAGCTCTTTAACATGGCTTGAAGAAAAGGTTTCATGACTTTTAAGACATAACAGGCTTCCTGGATTATTTCTCCACTTATTTACATGGCCATAGACCATCTTGCTACAGAGATCTCAACTTATTCCATCCGTCATTTCTGAGAAATCCCATAGGATTTCACTCTCCAGATATTCTAATATTATTCACTTCTGTGATAACATTTTGAAATTTTTTGTCTGTGAAATCATGCTACTATTAGCCAAACAGGAAAGAATGGAAAAGCACTTGCCGTTCTCTTCTGGGAACTATAGCCAGATAACTTAATAGGGGGGGAGTAGTATGTACAAGAACAGTACGCTGAAGATGCTGCTTATTACTTCTATTTCAATGGTTGTCTTTGTCGCAGGCATTTTTCTCATGAGTCCCAAATCTGGTAGAAATTTCGGAAACGTCGATTCCAGCTATATGACAGTCACTGCAAGTGAAACAAAAGTTACAACAGCGAATCTTAATATGAGAACCGGTCCTGGAACAAGCTACGCTGTAATCCTCGTTATACCTAAAGGTGCCACAGTCACCGTCACCGAATATTCAGGGGTTTGGGCTAAGACTACTTACAGCGGAAAAACCGGGTATTGTCATACGTCCTATCTCAAGGATTCCACCGCGCCAACTGAAGTGCGCTATACCACCGCAAACCTCAATATGAGGTCCGGTCCTGGAACAGACTACTCCGTAATCCTTGTAATTCCAAAAGGATCCTCTGTCCAGGTGATCAGTTCCTCCAATGGGTGGGCAAAGATCACCTACAATGGAAAGACCGGCTATGCAAGCACAGCTTACCTTTCAGCTACAGGATCAGCATCCCCATCCACGTCCTCATCCCATGTCTATACAACGATTGCGAAACTGAATCTCAGGTCTGGTCCTAGTACAAACTATCCCGTCCTGCTTTCCATTCCTCAGGAGACAGTACTGGCTCCCATTGGAACCAGCAACGGCTGGTATAAGGTCTCCTATGGAGGAAAGACCGGATATGTCAGCGGCAGTTATATATCTGTCAGTGATAATAGAGCCACTGTCGAGGCCTTCATCAACGGAAAGGGACTCTCCAGTTCCACCAGTTATCTGATCTGGGTGAACACAAAAACGATACACACCTATGTATTCACAGGCAAAGCTGGCAATTGGACTCTTGTGAAGGACATGCTCTGTACAGTTGGTAAAGAATCCACGCCAACAATAAAGGGTACCTTCTCTCTACTCTCAAAGGGAAGCTATTTCTATGTGGAAGACCATGACGACTGGATCTGCAAAAACTATAACCAGTTCTACAAGAACTATCTGATTCATTCTGTAATCTACAACACAAGTGGCCAACTCATAGATGGGCGTCTTGGAATGCGCCTTTCCAAGGGATGTGTAAGACTTTCACTTGAGAATGCCAGGTATATCTACAACAATGTCCCCATTGGTTCAAGAGTGTTTGTCAATTGACAGGATTCTACCCTGATAAACTGAATAGCGCAGATTGAATACAGACAAAAATAAGGCCTTCTCTTCCGCTACACTTATCTAGGAGCATTAACAGCTCTTAAATAGACTCTGGAAGACAGGCCTTATTTCAATTTTATTAATTTACTCATTTATTGATATATCGCTTAACTGATCTTTGAAAACTCGGCTTTACATTTAGGACAAGTGATCTGCACTTTCCCTTTACCTTTGGGGATTCTAACCTTCTGACTGCATTCAGGACAATTGTAGAAACTATATATTTTTCTCTGCTTGAAGTAGCTGATTTGATTTTTCCAGTTTCCCATTAGTCTGTTTCGAAGCTTCAGATACTTCTGGTTCTGCAGGGAACATTTATAGAAATTCTTTGAAAACATACGATAATAAACAAATCCGATGATGATGAAACTGACCAGATTAACCATACTATTTCTTGTCAGGCTTGCCAGAACAATCATCACAACACTGATTACCATCAGAAACTTCGATAGCTCATCCATCCCATAGCGCCCCTGCATATATCTTCTGATTTTCTCCAACATTTATTATCCGCCTTTCACCACGTCTTAAGTCTTCTTTTAAAAAAGAAGTTTCCTACCATTTTTCTTTATTCAAGTGTCATCATACTCCTGGAAGCATAAAAATTTCTTTAGTGTAACCTTTTTTATTTGATTGATCTACCGTTCAAGTCAACAGGTTATGAGAAATATTTCTTCATGAATGGTCATATTCTCCACTTAATTTGCACTCTCTGATAATATATTCTATCAAGTAAATATGTATGTATCACTTATGATAGATGCTATAATAATGATAAAGACATACATCTTAATAGGAGATGAATCAGAATGAAAACGTTGGAAAATGACATGAGCACATCAGATGAAATAGAAACTAAAGAATATCCTCTTTCAGACGTTCTTAAATATGCTCGTTGGATCCTTCCCACTGCATACCTTATTGGAATCCTTGGGACCTTGCTCTATGTTCTAAGAGGGCTCTTTTTATGATGAAGTATCTGAAAGAGAAGAAAATATCAAAAGGAAATATGATTCTCATGATTTCAAGTCTTGCATTCATATCTCTACTTCTGGGATTCATCACCACCTTAAGTGTTGTGATGAAACTGAATTTATATGTAAACACCAACATATCCGGTGAATCCATGCATGTATCTGTAACTGAGGATTCCAGAATCCTGTACATCGATCCTCAGTATAAAAAAATCAGACGTGGTGATATCGTCAGCAATGCAGTGACCATTATGGGCGACCCTGTAAAATGGGACTCTACTGGGGATCCTCTCATCATAATAAAGCGTGTTATCGCCCTTCCTGGAGAAACCATCCACATTGAAGAGAATAAAGTATACATCAATAACGAGCTCCTTAGCGAACCTTACGCCTTCTACAGTGTCAAAAGTGATGATGATATGGTGATTACATTAGGAGAAGATGAATACTTCGTCATGGGAGACAATAGGCTGGACAGCGGAGACTCCCGTAAGTGGGGTCCCTTCAATATC
Source organism: uncultured Proteiniclasticum sp. (assembly GCA_964643785.1). Lineage (GTDB taxonomy): Bacteria > Bacillota > Clostridia > Clostridiales > Clostridiaceae > Proteiniclasticum. The sequence continues at coordinate 24,343 of CAZXUT010000006.1, read as the reverse complement.
GAAAACATTAGAGGTGTTGCGCTGATCATCAGGTAAAACCTTTTACTCGCAAGGTATAAGGGGGTTCTTCATATTAATCGTTTTTTGTATTGTCATTTTCTACAAAGGTATTAATTTCATATTAAGTTAACCGACATAAAGGGGATTCCGATGAATCCCCTTTTGTAGTTGCTTCGATATTATTTAATAAGTATAGCGTATTTATCTATATTTCTTTTCCATCGATTTCCATGATGAATAAGCCATGAGCACTCCATATAACGGGGCGATAGTCCCTATGAAAATCAGCCTGTTTCGAAAACCTTCAGATTGGAAATAGTACGCTGAAAATCCTTGGTCAATAAGCGGTGAAATGAATCCCAATGCGATGAAGAAGATCAGACCTTGCGTTAGCAATCCGCTTCGAATCAGGTGGGATTTCATCCCCATTGGCTTGATCTTTTCCCATATTCTCTGATTTCTTTCTTCAAACATAATCTGTAAACCTCCAAAAATGTACTGCGCTGCAAAGATTATCCCTATTAACTCTTTCTAATACACATCGGCTGAAAAGGAAAGAGTATAATTCTGTACCTTCTCATAATTAATAGGTAAAAGCCTGTCTCCCGCATCCTGGTATCCCTTATAGGAAATCTCCACTTCTAAATCTACACCACGTTGGTGTTCACTAAACCCTGTGAACCCATAAATCAGCTTTTCCATACTGAATTTATGAAAGGGTTGTGAGAAGATAGTCGTCTCCTTCTGAGCTCCTGCCAGAGCAAAATAGGTCAGAAGCATTTCCTCTCTGTTATTTGCCAGGGGCTCCTTCTTGTTTCTTATATCTATATTGAAGGAAACACCTCTTATTTTCTCATCGGACAGGTTGAACTTGAAAAGAGGCTTTTCATAATAAGTAAGATCCACATAGAAATCCTGATCATTTCGGGTACTGATCCACTCGCCAAATCTGTTCAGCTCATAATCATCCTCACCGATTTCAAGAATTTTTTCATAATGCTGATAGTTTTCCACAAACTCCGCTATGGTCAGCTCCCCATGATTAGGTGGCAGATTCTCAACATTAATAAGGAGCACATTAGAAGCGATTATGACAATCATAGCACCTATGAAAAAACCATTTCGATAGACTTTTTCATCTTTCATAGTATAGGCTATTTCATCATCCCAAGGGAGTGTTTCCTTTTCATCAAGAATCTTGAAGCTCTTATAATTTCGGATGATATTATAGATCGGAAGTTCAAATCCTAGTCCATATCGTATGACACCAAAGGTTCTTCGAAACCCCTCGGTATAAGAGAGCTTCTTTCCTTCTGCAGTCCTTACTTCCAAGCCCAAAATCGATTTGCCTGGAGTTGTTCCAAACTTCATAAGTAGTAGTGGTTCCACGAACAGCATGATCAAGGTGACCATTGCTGTGAACAGTAGGCTTTCCAGAGTGTTTCTGTTTGATGTGATCATATTAAAGATGAAAACCAGGGCTGAATCAAATAACAAGGAATAGATGGAAATATCCATCATTCTGGCAAAAAATCTTCTCCAGGGACTATACACCTGAGGAAGCTTATCTTTTTTCACCGAGAAGTAATCTGTTTTTGTATCAGCAGATTTTTCATCAAGCTGATCCAGATACTTCTTCGCATCAAGATGCAGAACGCTACTTTCTTGAATTTTCATCTGTCTGCAAATTTCCTGGGCATAATTTACGTCCACTTTTTCATCTTCCAGAACATGAATCTGCTCCTCCAGAAGATCTGTAAGAGAAACTTTCCCCTCCATCAGTTCCCTGATCTGATCCACCGGTACATGGATGCTTCTTAAAAGTTTTATTCTCAGAAGCGTTTCCAGATCCTCCTCTGAAAACTCCCGGTATCCGTTATCCTCCCTTACAGGACTGATTAAACCTTCTCTTTCATAGAACCGGATATTGGTACGGTCCATTCCAGTCTTGATTTCAATTTCTCTGATCTTCATCGACGCCATCTCCCTTTAGTTATGTCTTTATTTTAAACTACGCACAAGGTACACAGTCAACAGTATTTCTATGAAAATACGTGTTTCTCTAAGATTTATTCCCATAATCAGCCATATGGAACTATTATACGATCGAGACATTATAAAAGAGATTCACTCGAACCTCTTTTATAATCATGATTTAAAAATGATATGTAACTGTACCTGATGTTAAAAGAAGACTATTGTAGAAAGACCCTGATAAATGGTTCTGGTTCACCATCAACTAAAACACTGATGGTGTCATATGAGGGATCGAGCAAAACCTTATATACATAATCCTGGGGTTCATTCATTTCTACTGTTTCAAAAAGAAATTCCATCACATTGTTTTCAATAGAATTGGTCATGGTCTTTATTCCCCTATCGACACCACGATAGATGATGAACTTATCCTTCTCTCCACTGATCATGTAGATTCCTTCCACTGTTTCACCAAGCATCGTTTCAATAATTTCGTTTGTCATAATAAACGGTTCAATCATCTCAGCTTTTTCTTTACATCCAGACAGAATTACTGAACCCACTAAAATGATGAGGATCACTATTTTTCTATACATTTAAAATTCCCCTTATCTAGTCAATCACTAAGAGTTCGTTCTCGAGTTTTTACCAACGGTAGAAAGACAACCAAAATAGTTACTTGTAAAAGCAGACCGACGCGACTCGGTATTTTTTCATAAAAGCTTACTGTCCCTACTAATAAAATAAGAATGATAGCGATGATTTTGAAGACTATAATTTTCTTTTTATTATGTTTTGACATGGAATCTGCCTCCACTTCTATTTCCTTTCTCTTTAAAGCGTAGCTCCATAATATTCTAACTATACTATACTTTAGCTCCACTTAACCCCGAACTTCTTCGGGATTTTAGATACTTGTAGCCATATATATATCAATCATGAATCGAATTATCCCTATTTAGAATCATCTTTTACAGAGAGTTCTTACAATTCCCTTGTTTACCAAGTCTATATAATAACTCGATCTATATGTGCTTTTAAAGTTATACAAGAATTGATTATGATTTCTACTCTATTCTTGGAATCTCATCAATGTGTTCAATGGTAGTACCACCTTCATCAGCATGAACATGTTTTATGAAAGCTCATACATTTCATCAGATGTGGCAATGACAGTGCCATCTATAGTCATCAATGCGAATTTGTTCATATTATCATTGATAAGAATTGGTGCTTGTATTTCCTGCAAAGCGAAAGGTGCAACCTGTGCATACCACAAATTATGCATATTCGTATCAAACATTCTATAGATGATTGCTGTAGCACTGTATGTTATTTCATACGATGGAACAATAAATTTCCCTTCAAATCTGTTGTCGTCATGAAAGAGATAATTACTTTTTTCCCCATAGATCGCTACCGTTGTATCACTTGTTAAAATCCCGTCTTTATATACATTCGCCAAAATATTGCTATCAATCTTTTCATTGAATGGAGCTTTATACAGCCACCAGGTCCCTATTATTAATATCACTATTACTATTGCAATCACTTTAAATATTCTTTTCAACTGATACCTCCATTGGGTTGATTCAGGTCTCATCATTATCCTGAAATGATAATTAGGCATGTTTTAAAATAGTATTGAAAAACAACGTGAAACCTGTAAAGAATATAAGTTAATTCATAGACTATCCTTATGATCGACAGCTTTTTCCGCTTGCTCATTTATCTCTCGATGGGCTTCTATGATGGCAAATTTCACCGCATAGAAAATGATGAGAAACAAGACCACTAAAGAAATGATATAGAGAATGACGTTGACTAATCCTTCCATGATGATTCCACCTTTAATTTGATTATTAAATTTAAATTTTTAATTTATGCTATACCACTACTTTTACAGGGGATTCTGATGAATACTATTTACGCCCTAGTCTTTAAAAAGATCGGATTAAACAGACTTTTTCTGATTTTCCTTTTTATTGACCTTATTCACTTCCTTCTGCTGAAGATAAGCTCCAATGAAAAACAGTACACTCTGAATTCCAAATAGAACCTGCCCTATACTGTCCTTATTCTTCCATGGGACCAAAGCAGAAAATAGCGCCAATAGACCTCCTGCTAACAATATATTTCGGCCAAGTTTGTGATTTGTCATAAGTATCTCCTTCATGAGCAATGATGTTCATTCAATTTTTATATTTTTTCCCTGCTGATTTAAAACTTATATAGAGCTTACTTTAATAACACGAAAAATTTTGCTATAAATCATCGTTCGCAGGGACAATAACATTTTTGCATGTTCTACAATAATAAGCTGTAGATGTAAGATCATTTAGTGTAGTGATTGGGATATCTCCCTTTAATTTATTAGGATTCATAAAAACAATCTTTTCTTTGCTGGACCAGAAAATAGGTCTAGCACTTTGTATGAGCCCATTCTCCATAACATTTTTACAATACGGACAGACCACTGGAATCACCTCCTTACTTTAATTGAACTCTTTACCTTGGGAAACTCTATGTTCAATCTTCCAGTTAATTTCATGATCATGATTCAGTAAAACTAAAAGCTTACTACTGACTTGCATTTAAATCTGACATTTAGCTTTTATTTTTATATTTTACTTCATTCTGACATCTATATGTTTATATTATATCAAATTAAACATTCTTATTCCATATCCACTATAGATTTCATACAAATCTATACTAACAGCCTTCCTCCACTGACGACGCTCATTTTTCATCTGAATATATCATTTCATTGAAATAAAACAATGCACCGGATGATCCTATCTTACTGTTCCATAGGAAAATCCGGTGCATTATTTATTTTATCATATTGTTAAAGTGCTCTCCAACCTTCATCCTGAGGATTGTCCATGAAAGCTTTCAGCTTCTCTTTGTCCTTCTCCGTGATGTAGTCCATTTCCAGTGCAGTATCCAGAAGTTCACTGTAATCTGTTAGCGACACCTGCCTGATGTTATTCTCTGTCATGGCTTTTTCCGCTTTTTCCATACCGTAGGTGAAGATGGAAAGAAGGCCAAGCACATCACATCCGGCCTGCCTTAAAGCCTCAACCACCTCGATGGAGGAGCCTCCTGTGGAGATGAGGTCCTCAATGACCACAACCTTCATTCCCGCATGGACCTTCCCTTCAATCTGATTCTGTTTTCCATGACCCTTGGCCTTTCCGCGTACAAAACCTGAAGGCTTCTCCATGAGATAAGCCAGTACCGAAGCATGGGGAATTCCAGCTGCCGCTGTTCCCATGATGCACTCCACATCTGGAAACTCCTCAAGAATCATCTTCTTTAGGGCTTCTATGACAACTCCCCACTCTTTTCGATAGGAAAGAAGGAGTCTGTTGTCACAGTAGATGGGGGAAATGATCCCCGATGCCCAGGTGAAAGGCTCCGAGGGAGAAAGACTCACCGCTCTGATCTTTAGAAGAATCTCTGCTATTTCTCTCATCTATTCTCTCCTCCCATAAATTCGCTTCTGATCTTCAGGTAGGCTTCATAGGGATGCTCCGCCTTTGTGATGGGTCTTCCCACCACAATGTAGTCCGATCCCAGTTCCCTTGCCATGGAAGGCGTCACCACTCTCTTCTGGTCTCCTGAAGCACTCTCGAGCGGCCGGATTCCAGGGGTGATGGTAAGAAATCCTTCTCCCAGTTTCTCTTTCAGCCTCGGCACTTCCAGCGCCGAACAGACGACTCCCTGAAGGCCTGATTCTTTGGTCAGACTCGCCAGGGACAAAACCGTATCTTCCAGAGGAAGATCTACATGAAGCTCCTTCTTCAGCGCTTCTTCATCCATACTGGTGAGCACCGTCACCGCAATCATAAGTGGCTTCTTCTTTTCATTCTTATTCTCCAGCGCTTCCATGGCGGATCTCATCATCTCAGAACCACCCATGGCATGAAGATTCATCATGTCCACATCAAGAGATGCGGCGCTTCTCACAGCACCCTGCACAGTATTTGGAATATCATGGAACTTCAGATCCAGAAACACTTTATGACCTAGGGCTTTGATCTCTCTTACGATATTCGGGCCTTCCGCATACAAAAGCTCCATCCCCACCTTCACATAGACCGGTTCCTTGAAGAGATCCAGGAAACCCATCACTTCTTCTCTGTTTTTAAAATCCAGGGCAATAATCACATCTTTCATCTTTTCTCTCCTTCTCTATCTATGACTGTATCCGACAGCGTCTTTCACATGACTGAATCCGTATTTTTTAAGAAGTTTCGGAAGCTCCTCTATGATCTTCGGACAGGCAAAGGGATTCACGAAATTCTCCGTTCCCACCGCCACCGCGCTGGCACCAGCGTAAAGAAACTCCAATGCATCCTCTGCAGAAGAAATTCCGCCCATACCGATGATGGGAATCTTTACAGACTTGTATACTTCATAGACCATTCTTACGGCCACAGGCTTGATGGCAGGTCCCGAAAGACCTCCTGTGCCGTTGGCAAGAACCGGTCTTCCTGTATGAAGGTCCAGCCTCATTCCAACCAGAGTATTGATCATGGTGATGCCGTCAGCACCACCTTCCTCTACAGCCCTGGCCATGATAGAAATATCCGTCACATTGGGACTGAGCTTCATATACACCGGCTTCTCCGAGACTTCCTTGATTTTTCTGGTGAGATTATAAGCCACCTCCGGGTCCTGGCCGAAAAGGATGCCTCCTTCCTTCACATTGGGACAGGAGATGTTGATTTCAAGTGCCGCCACATTCCTGCTTCTGGAAATCTTTTCTGCCACACGCACATACTCCTCTTCCGTATATCCTGCCACATTGGCGATGATAGGCACCGGATACTTCTCAAGCCACTCCAGCTCCTTGATCACTCCATTCAGCCCAGGGTTCTGAAGACCGATGGCGTTCAGCATTCCGGACGGAGTTTCTGCAAGTCTTGGCATATTATTTACACGTCTTGGCTCCTCCGTCACCGCCTTCACCATGATGGCACCAAGCATTCCAAGATCATAAAACTCTGCATACTCTCTTCCGAATCCGAAGCATCCTGAGGCGGGCATCACCGGATTCTTCAGGTTCAGCCCAGGCAGATTCACGTCCAACATGTTCTTACTCATATCTCACCTCTCCTAACCTGAATACGGGACCATCCTTACAGACACGCTTCAGTCCGTCCTTGGTATCCACCATGCATCCATAGCAGGCTCCGATGCCGCAGGCCATCCGTTCTTCAAAGGACAGAAAGCCTTTTTTAGTTTCACGGTATGTCTCATCCAGAGCTTTCAGCATCAGCTTAGGTCCGCAGGCGTAGATCGTATCAAACTCAGGGTTCTTCTCCCTGATGGCATCCGTCACATAGCCACATGTTCCGTAGGAACCATCTTCAGTGGCAATATATACAGGTCCCAGCTTTTTAAAATCCTTCTCGCAGAAGATGCTTTCCGCATCTCTGAAGCCTAGTACCGTCTCCACCTCTACTCCATTCTCTCTTAGCCTTTTTCCCAGTTCATAGAGAGGTGGCACACCGACTCCTCCACCCACAAGAAGCACTTTCCTGCTTTCATCCTGTATTGGAAATCCTGTGCCTAGTGGTCCCAGTACATCCAGAAGTTCTCCTTCTTTCATGAGACTCATGATTTTCGTTCCTCTTCCCATCACCTTATAGATAATGGAAATGGTGCCTTCTTCTTCATTCGTCTCGAAGATGGAAATGGGTCTTCTTAGGAGTGGATCCGCTTCCCTTCCCACTTTGATGTTTATGAAGGTGCCGGGCAGAAAATCCTTAAAGTCCAGCTCTTCGCTGTATAGGAGCATCTTATGGACCTCTTTGGCGATTTCCTCATTTTCAAGGATCTTCAGATTCATCATTTTACTCATATATTTCCCTCCTAGTAGGCGTCTACAGAAAAGTTCATGGATTCCAGCACATCCAGGATGGCGGAAGCCGTGTCAAGAGAAGTCAGGCAGGGAATGTTGTTCTCCACTGATTCTCTTCGAATAAGGAATCCGTCAGAGATGAAATCTCTTTTGGCCACTGAGAAGGTATTCACCACAAACTGCACTTTTCTTTTTCTGATGGCATCCAGCACCGTCTCATTTCCTTCTCCGATCTTCTCCACACCCTCAGCTTTCAGGCCGTTCTCCATGAGAAAACTTCTTGTCCCCTGGGTGGCCACAAGTCCGTATCCGATGTCACTGAAACGTCTGGCAAGTAGAAGCGCTTCCTCCTTGTCCCGGTCTCCTATGGTGAAGAGCACCTTTCCGTATTCTCTCATCTCATACCCTGCTGCAATCATGGCTTTATACAGCGCCTTGTTAAGAGATCTGTCTCTGCCGATGACTTCTCCTGTGGATTTCATTTCAGGCCCCAGCGCAATATCCACTTTACGGAGCTTACTAAAGGAGAACACCGGCATCTTCACCGCGTACTCTTTCCCGATTGGCAGAAGTCCCAGAGGGATTTTCTGATCTATCAGGCTTACCCCCAGTATGGCCTGGGTTGCGATATCCGCCATGGGCATCTCCGTGATCTTGCTGATGAATGGCACAGTTCTTGAGCTTCTCGGATTCACCTCTATGACAAAGACCTTTCCAGCCTGGTCCACCACAAACTGGATATTATAGAGGCCGATGATCTCGAGGCCTCTTCCGATTCTTTCGGTATAGTCCACTATGACCGAAAGGGTCTCCTCCGCAAGAGAGATGGGCGGATAGACCGCCATGGAATCTCCGGAATGGACACCGGCTCTTTCGATGTGCTGCATAATGCCCGGAATCATGATGCTTTTTCCGTCACATACTGCATCCACTTCGCACTCCACACCCGTCACATACTTATCCACAAGAATTCCCTCCACCCTGGTTTCCCTGGGCAGTTTTTCCATGTAGGTTTCCAGTTCCTCGTCTGTGTGGATGATTTCCATGTTTCTTCCCCCTAAGACATAGGAGGGTCTCAGTAGTACCGGATACCCGATACGCTTTGCCGTTTCTTCAGCCTCTTCCTTGTTATGCACAACCTTTCCCAAAGGCATGGGGATGGAAAGCTCCGTCAGTTTCTTCTCAAAAAGATCCCGGTCCTCTGCCAGATCGATGCTTTTAAGGCTGGTTCCAAGTATCCTTACTCCTCTTTTCTCCAAGCCCTCCGCCAGATTGATGGCGGTCTGTCCACCAAACTGTACGATGACGCCCTTAGGCTTCTCCAGGTCCACCACATGCATCACATCCTCCAGAGTCAGAGGCTCGAAGTACAGTTTGTCCGATATGGAGAAATCTGTAGAGACCGTTTCCGGATTGTTGTTGATGATGATGGCTTCATACCCCAGCTTTCTTATGGACCAGACGCAGTGCACCGTAGCGTAATCAAACTCTACACCCTGACCGATTCTGATAGGACCGGACCCCAGTACAATGATCTTCTCCTTCTCTGAGGCCTTGGACTCATTTTCACTCCCGTAGGTGGAGTAGTAGTATGGCGTCTCCGACTGGAATTCTCCTGCACAGGTATCCACCATCTTGTAGACCGGAGTAATGGATTTCTCTTTTCTTTTCTCCTCTACCTGAGTAAGGGTGATCCCACAAAGACCTGCAAGATAGGAGTCCGAGAACCCCATCTTCTTGGCATCAGAAAGAATCTCGTCTATAGGCTCATGAAGAATCCGCTTCTCCATCTCTGCAATCTTCCTGATTTTACTTAGGAAGAACAAGTCAATCTTTGTTTCTTCATGAATAATTTCCATGGACACACCGCGAAGCATCAGTTCATAGATCACAAAGAGTCTGTCATCTTCCGCTCGGACAAGAAGGGAGATGAGTTTTTCTGTTTCCACAGTCTTGTACTTTTCAATCCGGATATGGTCCGCCTTGATTTCAAGGGAACGGACCGCTTTCAGGAGTCCTTCTTCAAAGGAGCTTCCCAGAGACATGACTTCACCAGTGGCCTTCATCTGGGTACCCAGCTTTCTGTTGGCAGACTGGAACTTGTCGAAGGCGAACCTTGGCAGCTTCACCGCAATGTAGTCGATGGCGGGTTCAAAGCTGCAATACGATGCTTTCGTCACAGGATTGAGCAGTTCATCCAGCCTGTAGCCCAGAGCGATTTTCGATGCGATTTTTGCAATGGGATATCCTGTAGCTTTGGATGCCAGAGCTGAGGACCTTGATACGCGAGGGTTGACTTCGATGATGTAGTACTTGAAGCTTCCAGGGTGTAGCGCCAGCTGCACATTGCAGCCTCCTCTGATGTCCAGTGCCCGGATGATCTTAAGGGATGCATCTCTTAGCATCTGCACCTCCTTATCCGTCAGGGTCTGGACAGGAGCCACCACAATGGAGTCTCCCGTATGGATGCCCACAGGATCCACATTCTCCATGGAACAGACCACAATGGCTGTGTCATTGGCATCTCTCATCACTTCGAATTCGATCTCTTTCCATCCAGCGATGGACATCTCAATGAGGCACTGATTCACCGGGGAAAGACTGAGTCCGTTTTCCACGATGATCTTAAGCTCCATCTTGTCCTTTGCAATCCCTCCTCCGGTTCCGCCCATGGTGAAGGCAGGCCGTACAATCACCGGATATCCGATTTCTTCTGCAAAGGCAAGCGCTCCAGCCACATCCTTCGTGATGAAGGATGGCGGTACCGGTTCACCGATTTCTCCCATCAGGGCTCGAAAGGCCTGCCTGTCTTCCGCTTTATCGATGGCCTTGAGATCCGTTCCTAGGACTTCCACATGAAACTCCTCCAGAATCCCATCCTTGGAAAGTTCCATGGCCATATTGAGTCCGGTCTGGCCGCCCAAGGAAGGCAGCAGGGCATCCGGTCTCTCTTTTCGAATGATCTTCTTCAGAAAAGGGAGGGTCAGCGGTTCCATATACACTCTGTCTGCCATTTCCTTGTCCGTCATGATTGTGGCCGGATTGGAATTGACAAGGACCACTTCGATGCCTTCTTCTCTTAAGGCCTGGCAGGCCTGGGTGCCCGCATAATCAAATTCCGCAGCCTGTCCGATGATGATGGGTCCTGATCCGATGACCAGGATTTTCCTTAAATCTTCTCTCTTTGGCATTTACAGTACCTCCCTGTTTTCCATGAGTCTGTCAAATTCTTCAAACAGCACCTTTGCGTCCCTTGGTCCTGGTGAACTTTCCGGATGAAACTGCACCGAGAACGCTCTCTTTGAAGGTAGTTCGAGGCCTTCTATGGAGTCGTCATTGACGCATTCATAGATGATGCTTAGTTCTGTACCCTCAAGGGAATCCTTATCCACCTCATACCCATGGTTCTGGCTGGTGATGAGGATCTTGCCTGTTCGAAGATCTCTTACCGCATTATTTCCACCCCGATGACCGAATTTCATTTTCAGTGTTCCAGCTCCTGCTGCCAGTGCCAGAAGCTGATGTCCCATGCAGATTCCGAAGATGGGCACCTGACCTAGAAGAACCTTTACGGTTTCTATGGGAACTGCTGCATCCTCCGGATTTCCGGGTCCGTTGGAGAGAAGAACCCCATCTGGATTCTGCTCCAAGATGGCTTCGGCTGATGTATCCTGGGGAACCACGCTCACGTGATACCCTGCTTGAAGAAGTGATTTCAGGATACTCATCTTCAGACCGAAATCCATGAGAACCACTCTTTTTCCGCCCCCTGGAACTTCATAGGCGTTCTTTGTAGAAGCGCGCTCCACGTGGTTGGTGAAGAAGGGATAGTTTCCAATCTGTTCAAGACACTCTTTCAGTGGCATCTTCGCTGGAAGGATGGCTCCTTTTAAGGCTCCCTTTTCACGGATATGCCTTGTGAGCTGCCTTGTATCCACTCCGAAAAGACCTGGCAGTCTGTATTTATCCATATACGCTTCCAGGGTCTTCTCGCTTCTGAAGTTCGATGGCGCATCGCAGTATTCCTTTACAATGATCGCTGACAGATGGGGCTTCATGGATTCATAGTCATCCCGATTGATGCCGTAGTTTCCGACCATGGGATAGGTCATGACGAGCATCTGTCCCAGTAGAGAAGGGTCCGTCAGTAGCTCCTGATAGCCGGACATGGACGTGGTGAAAACCACTTCCCCGTAAACATCTTCTTTGTAACCGAAAGCCTCTCCGTAAAATTCGCTGCCGTCTGACAGAACCAGTTTCTTATTCAATGATTTTTCCTCCTTCAACGATCAGTCTACCTTCAAGCATCACAGCCTGGACCTTACCCGTTACTTTCCAGTTTTCAAAGGGTGTGTTCTTTCCTTTGGATTCAAAATCCGTACTTCTGATGGTCCATTCTTTCGTAAGGTCTATGAAGGTGAGATCTGCCAAAGCGCCTTCCTTCATGGTTCCACCTGGTAGATTCATGATTTTCGCAGGACCTTCTGTCATAGCGTCCACAAGTCTTTTCAGTGTAAGATGTCCTTTTCTGACCAGCTTCGTGTAGAGAAGTGCAAAGGATGTTTCCAGTCCTACAATACCGAAGGGGCTTTTCTCCAGTCCATTTCTTTTCTCTTCTATGGTATGAGGTGCATGATCCGTAGCGATGCATCCGATGATGCCTTCTCTTAGTCCGTAAAGCAAAGCTTTGCGATCTCTAGGGGTTCTTAAGGGGGGATTCATCTTGAAGTTGCCGTCTTCTTTAAGGTCTTCCTCCGTGAGAAGGAGATGATGTGGGGTTACTTCTCCCGTGACCTTCACGCTATCCTCCTGAGCTCTCCTTAGGGCTCTTACACCTCTCCAAGTACTCATGTGGCAGATATGATAGCGGCAACCTGTTGCCTCGCTGATGGCGAGATCCCGCACGATCTGAAGATCCTCTGCCAGGGGATGAATTCCTTTATGATGATTCTTTCTGGCGTATTCTCCATCATGGATATAGCCCCCAAAGAGCATGGAATCTTCTTCGCAGTGGGCAGTAATGATGCTACCCAGTCTTTTCGTTTCCATCATGGCTTTATACATCATGCCTGCTTCCTGAACGCCTTTGCCGTCATCGGAAAACCCCAGTGCACCTTCTCTGTCCATGGCCTCAAAATCCACCAGATCAATCCCTTTCTCCCCCTTGGTGATTGCACTGTAGCTTCTCACCCGGATCAGGCTGTCGCTTTTCACCTTCTCCTGAAATGCCTTCAGGATAGAAGGTTCGTCTGGTACCGGGTCCGTATTTGGCATGGCCACGATGGTGGTGTATCCGCCTAGAGCGGCAGATCGGCTTCCGCTTCTTACAGTCTCCTTTTTCTCAAATCCAGGTTCTCTCAGATGCACGTGGATATCCACGAATCCTGGGGTGATCAGCATTCCTTTGGCATCAAAAACCTCTTCCTCTATAACATCGTCAAGTCTCTGGCTGATCATAAGGATTCTGCCTTCACTGACTCTGATCTCACAGCTTTCAGTCTCATTTCCTTGTGTTATTCGGACTGCATTTATGATCTTCATACCTTTTCTCCCTTCATCGCTCTCTCAAGTACAGCCATTCTCACAAAGACTCCATTACGCATCTGCTGAAAAATTCTGCTCTTCTCACATTCCACCACGTCATCCGTCACTTCCCAGCCTCTATTGACCGGTGCCGGATGCATGAGGATGGCAGAAGGCTTCATAGCTGAGATTCTCTTCCCGTTCATTCCGAACTCCCTGTTGTAGCTTGAAGGGTCAAGAGCCGCTTTGATCTCATGACGTTCGTGCTGCACCCGAAGCATCATGACGATATCCATATCGCCTATGATTTCATCCATGTCATGATACTTCCTCTTGTCTTCCTGAAAGATGACCGGAGCACTCTGAAAGACTTTCATTCCAAGTCTTTCCATGACCTCCATGTTGGAATGTGCCACTCTGGAGTGCGAGATGTCTCCGGCGATGAGAATCTTCAGTCCGGAAAAGTGACCGAATTCTTCTTTGATGGTCAGAAGATCCAGAAGACTTTGTGTAGGATGGTCTCCGCTTCCGTCTCCTCCATTAAGTACTGGTATAGAAAGCTTTCCTCGAAGATCTTCATAGTAGCGCTCTTCTTTTGAACGGATGACCAAAGCATCCACGCCGATGGCTTCAAATGTCTTCACAGTGTCGTAGAGTGTCTCGCCTTTTTTCAGGCTGCACCCTTCCGGATAGAGGTCCATGTTTTGCATCATCATTTTCTTCTCTGCCATGATAAAGGACTGGTGTGTTCTCGTGCTGGGCTCAAAAAAAAGATTCCCCACGACCCGATCCGGGTAATGCGAAATCTCACCATTTTTAAACGCTAAAGCGCGATTCAATATAGAAACAATCTCATTTGTGTCAAGTTCCCTTAAGCTGAATAAATTTCTTTCCATAATAAAAACCTCCTTTACCCGTGGTAAAAAGAGGTCAGTTAACCATAACAGATCCGAGCGGAATTTCCCTGCCCTGATCAGAAAGTATTCATCTTCTCTTTTCAGCCTCACGGGACTGATTTAAAGTGTACTACTAGGATTTTATAGCGGATTACGTCTTATGTCAACCATAAATGTATGCACCTCATCATAGTTCACAAAAAGCATCCACACTGATTGTCACAGTTCCTCTATTAAACAAAATCTCCATAACCATGAAAAACATTATCAAAAGTGTATATTTCTATTTACACACCCTACTTTTTTATATATTCTAAAACTAGATTATACGATATATTAAGATTGTTTAAACTATAATCTTATAGTTCGCCTTACATAGCAATTTAAGAAGTTGGATTCAGAAATTCAAAGGTGTATCAACCAAGTATTTAGCCGATTATCTGTATTGGTTTAAATGGCTGGAATTTTACAAGAGCGAAAAGAGAGCATAGAAAAGCTAACAGCTTTTAATGCACGCACATTCATCAAACTTCAATATTAGAATCATAATTTCTGAGGAGGCAAAAATGAAGATTAATAAATTAATATCCATCATCCTTTGTACTCTATTATTTACAGTGGGGTGCTCATCAGTTGACGACAAAGACGTTCCAACTCTCGTAGATGATTCAAATAATGAGCTTTCATTATCATCTGAACAACAAAAGGCTGTCAATAACAGTATAAACTTTATTGAAAACTCGGAGTTTACTTCAAAAGACCGTATAGACACAAACATTATAACGATAGAAAATGCAGATGAAAAAACATGGGAGTTTGTCTATTTAGAAAACTCTAAGGCAGATGAAAATTCTGTTGATTCTACTGACTGGATTATTACTATTGGTGATAGGTCAGGCCACGACTTTGCACGTATTGTTTGTGATAGTGATACCTTCGAAGTTATTGGTTACATGCCAATAGAATAGGACGATATTTCGAATTATATAGAACGTCCTCGGACTTAACATTCTTATTATGTACATTTAGGGAACTTTCTAACGAGTTCCCTAAAATTTTGCCCAAAATCAACACGATCTTCATACAGAGCCAAGAAAAAAGATAGGAGTTTCCTGATTTTAGGTTCCAATCAGAAAGGAGAAACAAAAGGGATTCCGTCTTGGAAGTAGTGGCAATCAGCCCTTCCAAGAATTTCCATGATTCTGGTCTTACCGCCATAGTATTTCATAGCATTATTTCTTCACTTCTTCTTGTTTAAACTTAGGTTAACAGTTTCGAAATCAGATAGAAAATCTGCGGAAAAATTGTAACCGCCCCAATCAGTCTCGCTATTTGAATCATCGCCACATCAGATCCTGAGACCCCTAAATCTGAAGCAATCAGCGCCATATCCGATGCTCCTGCCGGGGAAGAAGATAAGATGGCCTGGGATAAGGGCAGATTGTATTTCCTAGACAATAAATGACCGATATAGTAACAGGTCAAGATGTTTAAGACCACCATGATGATCGCTGGAACAATAAGTTGCTTGAGATCTGCAAAATCCTGATAACTGAAGTGACTTCCAATATAAGCACCCGAAAAGAGCTGAGCAAGTCGTTTGAACCATAATGGGAACGTGACTTCCAACTTAAAGATCTTAAGAAGTACAATGCTGACCATGGCAAAAATCAATGTCCCTGCTGGTACACCAAGAATATCCCCCAGATAACCGGCAAGAAATGCCACTATGAGCGCAAACCAGAGCTTCGGATTACCAAAAGGTGACTCCTTTCGTATGACCAGTGATGGTTTCTTTTCCATTCTCGTTTTTTCTACAGGTTCTGCCTTTATTAAAAGAGGTACCACCGCAATGCCAGAAACCAGCCTGACAAACTGAAGGACTGTGACCTTTGCAGTATCAGCACCCATATCTTCTGCAATGAGTGGTGTATCGCTTATTCCTCCTGGAACGGCTGACAAAAAGGAAGTAAGAAGATCAAGTGGACTTGTAAGATAAATCAATATTCCCACCACAAGATTAGTCACAAACAATCCCATAAGAAGAGCACCAATGGGTCTGATCAGATCTTTCATCCGATGAAAATTCTCCCTCTTCACACTCATTCCGATATACGCCCCAGCAATACACTGCGCCACAATACGAAACTCCGATGGTATGTAGATGAAATCAGTATTGATATTTAAAATCGCGACAGTCAGCACACTCCCCAGCATCATACCACCTGGTATGCGCAGTTTATGAAGAACCAGACCTCCCATGAAAGCAAAAAATATTGTTAAAGCCAGGAATCCCATCTTTTCTTCTTCTCCTATAGTCATACTATTTAATCTATTCTATTTTATATCATAAAGTAAAGTCGTGATGTTTTTCTGATGTATTAAATATCAGAAAAACACCTGATTTATTCACGATGAAAGATTACAAAATGAGAATACCTTTACCTGAGATTGAGTTTGTTATACTCTGATTATAAGTGAAGTTCATGTTCAGTGATGAATGTGTGAACTCTTGTTATGTTAAACCCATTGATCTACTTAATTTCATCCTGATGCCAACGGAGGAAGAGTTATTGAAGACAAAACTGACCACAGCAGTTTTATATGCCATTCTCGCAGCTGCTCTTTATGCGATCAGCTCACCAGTATCAAAAATCCTTCTTGTGGAAGTTCCACCCACCATGATGGCTGCCCTCTTATATTTAGGCGCCGGAATCGGTATGTCCTTCATTGCTTTCTACAGATACCAAACCGGAAAAATGAAAGATGAGATGAAACTGACAAAAAAGGAGCTTCCCTATACAATCGGGATGATTGCTTTGGATATCATCGCACCGATTTTTCTTA
Source organism: uncultured Proteiniclasticum sp. (assembly GCA_964643785.1). Taxonomy (GTDB): domain Bacteria; phylum Bacillota; class Clostridia; order Clostridiales; family Clostridiaceae; genus Proteiniclasticum. Next base: position 7,225 of record CAZXUT010000006.1, on the reverse strand, counting down.
TGGTCGGATTGACAATGACCACACCCGCAACGGTTTCATTGTTGAATAACTTTGAGATTGTTGCCACATCCTTAATCGCTCTCTTCTTCTTTAAAGAATACATCCATAAGAGACTTTGGATTGCCATAGGTCTGATCACCATTTCAAGCATACTTTTATCTGTTGAAGATTTCAGCAATTTATCCTTCTCCTTCGGTTCGCTTCTCGTTCTCTTGGCATCAATAAGCTGGGGATTCGAGAACAATATAACACGAAAACTCTCTGTAAAAGATCCCCTTCAGGTTGTCATTTTGAAAGGATTCGGTTCAGGTCTTGGATCTCTTCTTATATCATTGGTGCTTAGAGAAACTACCAGTAACCTTCTATATATAGGGCTGACACTCCTACTTGGCTTTGTAGCTTATGGATTGAGCATTTACCTCTATGTTTACGCTCAGAGGTATCTCGGAGCGGCTAAAACCAGTGCTTATTATGCAGTTGCACCTTTCATCGGTGCTGGACTGTCTCTGATGATTTTTCTCGAAATACCTTCTTTCACCTTCATCATCGCTTTACTCATCATGATCATCGGGACGTACTTTGCATCAACAGACACCAGATAATTCTGATTGAAATTATAATGTCTATTATTTGAAAGCTATAAAAGGAACCGCTATAAACCCAGATGATCTGGTTTTGTAACGGTTCCTTCCTTTATGCTGTGCACTCCGACAGCATAGTGTCTATTAGCTGAGATTATTCCTATCTGGTCCACTGGAATAATTCTTCTTCAGTTGCCAGAACCAGGTGAGTGCCTCCGATATTAACAAGTGTACCTTTTGTATAGTCGATTCCACTCTCTAGATAGTTATAGTTCAAAGCTATTCTGTCTCTCTCTGTGATAGGATTGGGATGCGGAATAGCGGATAAGAGAGACTTGGTATAGGGATGGACTGGATTGGAGAAGATCTCCTCCGTTGTTCCGGTTTCCACCAGATGTCCATAATGAAGAACACCGATTCTGTCCGAAATGTATTTCACCATGGACAGATCATGGGCAATGAAGAGATAGGCGATATTTGTCTTCTCCTGAATCTCCTTCATGAGGTTTACCACCTGAGCCTGAATGGAAACATCCAGTGCACTGATGGCTTCATCCGCAATGACGAGGTCCGGATCCATGATCAGCGCTCTTGCAATTCCGATACGCTGACGCTGACCACCCGAGAACTGATGAGGATAACGGTTGGCATGTTCATGGGAAAGACCTACAAGATCAAGAATGTCATAGACTTTCTTTTTTCTCTCCTCCGCTTTCATTTCAGGATGGTGAATATCCAGTCCCAATGCGATGAGATCTAGTACTTTCTTTCTCGGGTTCAGGGATGCCATAGGATCCTGAAAGATCATCTGCATATTCATTCGAAGAGCTTTGGATGTATTCTTATCCATTTTTCCGGATATATCCATACCATTGAAGATGATTTCACCGCCAGTTGGTTCATAGAGCCTGATGACAGAGCGTCCGATGGTGGATTTTCCGCTGCCGGATTCGCCCACAAGTCCGTAGGTTTCACCAGGATAAATCTCAAAAGAGACACCATCCACTGCCTTGACATAAAATTTTCTCGATACCCTGAAGTGCTGCTTCAGGTTCTTCACTTCCAGCAGAGGTTTTCTATTTTCCATTGTCCTTCACCTCCTTCTTCATGACATCAATTCTTGCCTTCAGTTGAGCCGGCATATCCACTTTCGGTGCATTTTCGTGCAGCAGCCAGGTGCTGGCATAATGAGTATCTGTAATTTTGAACATGGGTGGCTCTTCTCTGTGGTCGATATTCAGCGCATAAAGATTTCTTGGAGCAAAAGGATCCCCCACCACCTGATTCAGAAGATTTGGAGGGCTTCCGGGGATGGCATAGAGTGAATGCTCTGTCTTCTCAAGACTTGGAATGGCTGAAAGAAGCCCCCATGTATAGGGATGACGAGGATCAAAGAAGATTTCTTCTGTGGTACCCTTCTCAATGAATTTTCCAGCATACATGACAGCTACATAATCTGCCACCTTAGCCACCACACCCAAGTCATGGGTGATATAGATGACTGAGATGCCAAGCTTCTGCTGAACATCTTTAATGAGCTCCAGAATCTTAGCCTGAATAGTTACATCAAGGGCTGTAGTCGGCTCATCACAGATCAGCACTTCCGGGTCACAAGCTAGCGCAATGGCAATAACCACTCTCTGCCGCATACCACCAGACAGCTGATGAGGATAGTTCTTCATTCTTTTCTCCGGTTCAGGCATACCTACAAGCGTTAGAAGCTCAATGGCTTTCTTTCTCGCTTCATCTTTCGTTTTACCGTAGTGGTAGATCATACCCTCCATGACCTGTGCCCCAATGGACATGGTCGGATTAAGTGACGTCATAGGGTCCTGAAAGACCATGGCAATACGCTTGCCGTTGATTCTTTTTCTCATCTGATTTTTAGACAGTTTCAGAAGATCCTCATGGATCACCTTCTCTCCCCTTCTGTATGTGAAATCAATGGTTCCACTGTTGACGGTCTCATTACCCGATAAAATACCCATGATGGCCTTCACCGTAACAGACTTTCCACTGCCGCTCTCTCCAACAATGGCGACGGTATCGCCCTTATACAGGGTGAAATCCACACCACGGATGGCTTTGATCTCGCCAGCTGACGTCTTGAATGAGATGGACAGATTTTTCATATCCAGTACAACTTCTTTTTGCATAACATTCACCTACATTTCTTTCATTTTAGGATCAAAAGCATCCCTGAGTCCATCAGCCAGAAGGTTGAAGCTCAGCATGATCAGCGCCAGTACGATCACAGGAAACACGATCATATAAGGATGTGTAGTGAAAGACTTGAAAGCATCACTGATGAGAGATCCCAGAGAGGCGTTCGGTGCCGGTACGCCTAGTCCCACAAAAGCCAGAAAGGCTTCTGTAAAGATGGCATTAGGCACTGAAAACATCGACATGATGATCAGCTGTCCGAAGATATTCGGCAGAATCTCCTTGAAGATGATGAAGAAATCCTTGGCGCCCAGTGTCTTGGATGCCAGAATAAATTCCTGTTCCTTCAGCTTCAGAACCTGGGCTCTGGCCACTCTACTCATCCCGATCCAGCCCGTGAGGGCCAAAGCCAGGGTGATGGTGCCCAGTCCTGGTTTCATGATGATAATCAGTAGTGTCACGAGAACCAGTGTAGGAATACCATTAAGGACTTCAGATAATCTCTGCATGATCATATCCACTCTGCCACCGAAGTAGCCTGAAATAAGACCGTAGCTCATACCGAAAATCATATCCACAAGCACTGCCACGAGGGCAATGTAAAGTGAAATTCGAGTTCCTGACCAGGTTCTTGTGAAGATGTCTCGGCCCAGTACATCTGTGCCGAACCAGTAGTAAGTGTTTTCTAGACCTGTTTCTTTTTCAGGATTCACGTACTTATTGATCTCCACCACACCTGTAGAGGTGTTCATGGTCTCTGCGCCATCAAATATGCCAATACCAAGATTTTCAATACTTTTCACTCTTGGAGCAAGATTCTGATGCGCAATAATCTGAGAATCAAAGGTATAGTCATTCAGATTCGGTCCGATGATGGCCATGATAACGATGAGAATGATGAAGATCAATCCGAAGATTGCTCCCTTATTCTTGACAAATCTCATCAGGATATCTTTCCAGTAGGACTCCTTGGCATAGGATTCATCCACAAAATCGTCCTGATTTTCTCTGATCAGTTCGAAATCATCGGGTCTGAATTCTGTTATCTGATTATTCATGGAGATCCTCCTTTGCAAGTCTTATTCTTGGATCGATGATGCCATAGAGTATGTCCACCACAAGCATGATCCCGATGAACATGACGCTATAGACAAATGCCAGTGCAATGATGACGTTATAGTCGTTGGACTGAATGGCTGTAACCATAAGGGATCCGATACCAGGAATGGAAAAGAGCTTCTCGATCACAAGGCTTCCAGTCATCAGGCTGACAATAAGAGGTGCCAGTACTGTAATGATTGGAATCAGAGCATTTCTCAGTGCATGTACGAAGATGAGCCTTTTCTGATCCACACCTTTACTTTCGGCAAGAAGCATATAGTCAGATCCCAGCACTTCCAGCATTTCTGTTCTCGTGAACCTGGCCACCGTGGCAATGGTAAACATACTAAGCGCCACCGTGGGAAGAATCGTCGATTCAAAGGGCGCTTCCATCTGGTATAGAAGAGGGAACCACTTCAGCTTGAATCCCATGGTATAGATCAGTGCCATAGCAAATACATAAGAAGGAAGACTAACGCCTAGAACTGAAATCACAGTAGTCAGCGTATCAAAAATCGTATTGTGCTTGATTGCAGCAATAAGGCCTAATATGATACCGATTATGGTTCCTATAAGGACCGACTGGCCACCGATTCTAAGTGAAAGTGGAAGCCTTGCCTGCAGCAGCTGCGTAATTGGTGTATTTTTCGAAATATTATAGGATACACCAAAGTCGCCAGAAATCATCGCCTTCAGGTAATTGAAAAATCTGATAAACATCGGTTTGTCCAGGCCATATTTCGCATTGATGATTGCTCTCTGGGCATCTGTAAGCTTTTCATCGTTGAACGGTGAACCCGGCATGAGTTCCAGCATGATGAAAAGGATAAAAAGAATGACCAGAAGCGTCAATGCGGAGATGCCGATACGTTTTAAAATATACTTTTTCATATGCACTGCTCCTCATAGAATTAACTCAGTAAATAGAAGAAGGACGCTGCATTTTCATGTGTTCTTAAACAGCGTCACACTCTTCTTTAGTTTATTGTTCTATATTATTGTATCTACTTTTTAGTTGTGTTCTTGAATACTCTGTTGATTCCGACTGAGTGGAACTCTATACCTTCTACTCCGCTTCTTACCATAACTGCATCACCTTTCTGGTATACAGGCATAATAACCGCTTCATCCATTACCATCTTTTCAGCATCTTTCAGTGCTTCCCATCTGGCTTCAAGGTCAAGAGCAAGTTCACCCTTCTTCGCGTCTTCAATCAGCGCATCGTATTCTGCATTGGACCATAATCCGTAGTTGTTTGAACTGTCTGAAGTCCACATATCAAGGTAAGTCATAGGATCCGCATAGTCAGGGCCCCAACGAGTAAGAACAAGTTCATAATCGCCTGCCTGCATTCTTTCAACACGGTTCTTCTTTGGCATAGTCTGTAGTTCTACAGTTAAGCCAGGAAGTGTTGTCTGCCATTCTGACTGAAGGAACTGTGCCACATTAATAGAAGCTTCAGTGTCTTCAACGAGCATTGTGTAACTGAGTTCTGTTTGTCCAAGCTCTGCAAGACCAGCTTCCCAGTGTTCCAAAGCCTTTGTTTTATCAGTTTCAAGGTAGGTATCTGCTGTTTCTCTGAAGTCCTTTCCATCTGGACCAGTTGCGAGAAGTGTAGGAACTGCAAAGTTCGCAGGGATGGATCCATCTTTCAGGATGTTATTTGCTACAGCATCTTTGTCAAATGCTAGTGCCATAGCTGTTCTGATGTTTTCATTTTCAAGACCTGCAACGATCTGGTTAGGAGATACATACCAGAGATATCCTGCTACTACATTCACGAATTCAGGATCGTTCATAAACTGTTCTACCTGTTCTCCGGAAAGAGTTGCAACATCTAAGTCTCCATTCTGATAGGAAAGCATGGTCTGCTGAGAATCCTTGATGACCTGGTACTGGATACCATCCAGTGCTACAGCATCAGCATCCCAGTAGTCTGCATTCTTTTCCAGAGTGATGGTTGTTGCTGCTGGCTCATAAGCGGTAACCTTGAAAGGACCGTTTGCAAGCAAGGTTTCTGGTGATGTTCCATAGTTGTCCCCTGCTGAAGTGAAGAATTCTTCATTCATAGGCAGGAAGGATGGGAACGACATCAGGGATTCAAAGTATGGTACCGGAAAATCCAGTTCCACTAAGAGTGTCTTTTCATCCTGTGCAGTAACACCAAGTTCTTCCACTGCCATTTCACCGGATGCGATTGCATCGGCATTCTTGACACCGGCTACACCCATGATGAATGCATATTCACTTGCTACTTCTGGATCTACAAGTCTTCTCCATGCAAAAACAAAATCTTCTGCTGTTACTGGAGTGCCATTGGACCAGTTGGCATCTTTAAGCTTGAATGTATAGGTCATTCCATCTTCACTCTTGTCTACGGTATCTACCATAGCAGGAATAGCTGAACCTTCAGCATCTACGGAATATAGGCCTTCTGTAACTGCTGCGATGGCTTCAAAAGATGTTCCATCTGTAGCAATCTGCGGATCCATGGAAGCGACTTCCACGTTAAACTGCACTTTCAGTACATTATCGCCATTGGAAGGTTCTTCACCAGGAGTTTCTGCTGGGGTTTCACCCGGTGTTTCAGCTGGATCATCAGCTCCGCCGCATGCTGTGATCATCATCACTGCTGCGAGAGCCATGGACATTGCGAGTATTCTCTTTTTCTTCATGATTTTCCTCCTTGTTTTTTATAGATTGTTCCTGTTTCGGAAACAGTTGTTTACCACAACCGAACACTATTGTGAACAAAATGTATCGATGTGGTTGTTTTTTAATAATTATACATCTTCCAATTCACAAGTCAACAATATTGCAGTCTTCTCTCATATTTTAATGATATTTATCAGAATTAACCCTGACTTACTAAGTGTAAACGTATTTATCTGTATATCTGTTATTAATTTGATAATCACTATAACAGAGCAAAAGCGTATGATTATCTTTCTTTTCCTTATATCGTTCCGTTAATATGTCGGCATTATAAATTATAAATTCTTATAATTCGTATTCTCTGCAGGAAATCATTCATTATTATGATAACTTTGAATAATTATCCTCAATTTGCATAATTATTCCGCAGTCATAATAATTCCTCCGCTAGATGGAACTTCCGTATGTATTTACGGAAGGACAAAATCAATATTGTTCTGTTTGTAGTGATAGCCGTTGAAAAATCAATGAAGGAATCATCTCTTTTTTTGTTGGTATATAGAAGTTTCACTTCATATTGTCTTAGCTGTTTGAGGTGTGTATTTTCATCAATGAAGCTTCACAACATTTGTACGTTAATGCTCAGCACTGAATAATGCAAATAATGCGCATAATCGAGTAGCTAGAAAATAGGGAGCGACCCTATTTTCTTTGCTCTCACAGAA
>CAZXUT010000005.1:33575-76456 GCA_964643785.1 uncultured Proteiniclasticum sp. | reverse complement strand
AGTAACTTCTACTTCTTATTTTTCAGGGGTGGAATTTACTTTTGCAATTAAGCCTTCTGTTTGTTAATTTTAAGACAATTTACGAACCTGTTGACTCACAACCAACAAAGTAATATAATATTGTAGTAATTGATAATGATTTTCAATAGGGACGGTGTTAAATTTGTGCGTAAATGATTTAAAGCTTGGTGAAAAGGCGTTTGTGCGAAATGTCTTTGGTGATGAAAAGCTGGTCAAGAGATTATCTGCCTTAGGCTGTACAGAAGGATGTCAGATTGAGGTAGTAAATAGAGCTCCTTTTGGTGATCCGATTGTAGTATCGCTGAGAGGTTCAAATATGGCAATTCGAAAAAAAGATGCCGGTAACATTCATGTGGAGGCTTCTTTTAAATGAAAAATATTGCGTTAATCGGTAACCCTAACGTAGGAAAAACCACTCTTTTCAATCTGCTTACCGGATCCAATCAATATGTTGGAAACTGGCCTGGTGTTACGGTAGAAAAGAAAGAGGGTTACCATAATCATATTAAAATAACTGATTTACCGGGTATCTATGCATTAGATACCTATTCTAATGAGGAGAAAGTTTCCAAAGACTTTCTGGAAAACGGAAAACCGGATCTTATCCTCAATATTGTGGATGCTTCAAATCTGGAAAGAAACCTGTATCTCACGACTCAGATTCTGAAATATAACATCCCCGTCATCATAGCGATGAATATGCTGGATGTTGCGGACCTGAAAGGTCTGGTTATCAATCCAGAAATTCTGGAAGAGGAATTAGGTATCAGAGTGATTCCGATCATGGCCACAAGAGGCCAAGGAATAGAAAAGCTCAAAGATGCTTTACTGGAGATGGATCATTTCCCTGAACCGAAATTATGGGATTATCCGGATGAGAAAACCGCTTATGAAGAAATCAACAAGATTCTCGATAAAGCATCAAAACTCATCAAGGGATCTCAGTCAGGGACACGAAAAATCGATAAGATTGTTCTGAATCCAATATTAGCTTATCCGATTTTCATCCTGATGATCTATATCGTGTTTAAACTCACATTCACATGGGTCGGAGCACCTTTATCAGATCTGTTAGATACCTATGTACTTACAGGAATCTCTGAACTGATGACAGGTCTACTGGCCAGCAGCAGCCCTTGGTTCCAGTCACTGATTGTAGATGGAATCATAGGTGGTGTAGGTGCAATCCTGGTATTCCTGCCGATCATCATGGTGATGTTCGCTGGTATATCCATCCTCGAGGACTCAGGTTATATGGCACGTGGTGCCTTCATCATGGATAAACTGATGAGGCAGATCGGTCTCTCAGGCAAGGCATTCATCCCCCTATTAATGGGATTCGGATGCACTGTCCCTGCAATCATGTCTGCAAGGACCCTTGAAAATGAAAAAGATCGGAAGCTGACAGCCTTGCTCGCTCCCTTTATGTCATGCAATGCAAAACTTCCTGTCTATCTCCTTTTTGGGACAATTTTCTTTGGACATAATGCGGAATTTGTGGTCATGGCTTTATACTTCTTAGGCGGTCTCATGGCGATTCTACTTGGACTTCTGCTGAAGAGCACGTACTTCAAGAAAGACGAGGAACCTTTTATCATAGAACTTCCTGAGTATAAGATCCCTTCTTTCAGTCTTGTCGCCAGGAGTACATGGGATAAGGGCAAAGGCTTCATCAAGAAAGCTTCAACCATTATCTTCTCCCTCTCTGTCCTGGTCTGGTTTTTATCCAGTTTCAACATGAGTGGATTATCGGAAATCGGAAACAGTTTTCTTGCAGGGTTCGGTTCAATTCTTGCACCGATTTTTGCTCCACTTGGATTTGGAACATGGGAAGCTGCTGTATCGCTGGTTACAGGAATCATGGCAAAGGAAGTGGTATTGTCCACCATGGGTGTCATCTACGGTGGAGATCTCAGTGCCATATTGCCTACACTATTCACGCAGCTGACAGCCATAAGCTTTCTGGTGTTTGTACTACTATACACTCCTTGTGTTGCTGTCATTGCAACCATCAAAAAGGAGTATGGAACCAAGTTTGCAGTTTTCAGTTCCTTCTTCTATTTTACAGTTGCCTGGATCGCGTCCTTCCTGATTTATCAGATCGGATCATTAATACTATAGGAGGATGAAATGGAAATTATCATCACATTAGCCATTGTAGGTGTTGCCCTTTTCTTCCTGGTGAAAAAAATCAAAGCGACAAAGAACGCAGATTGTACTGCATGTAAAACCTGTGACACTGACTGCTCAGTTTATACACCTGAACGGGCAATGGGTATTAAATTCATTCATGGCCCACTTGAAGAAAAAACAAAAAAATAAAGCTTAGCCGATGAAAGATCTCAAGAAGATTTTTCATCGGTTTTTCTTTCCGGCAAAAATATGTCGGTTGTGAGACAAAGTTACTGAACATGGTACTCTTTGACTCATCAGCATATCAAAAAGCTCCATTTTCATGATAGAATAAAAATAACAATGAAACATCAAGGCGGTGATGAAAGTGAAGTTTGTTACCATTTCCAGAGATACCGGAAGCTTAGGTGATGAAATCGCAAAACTGTTGGCAGAAAAACTAGGCGTTCTTCAGATCACAAGGGATTATGCGCTGAAAAACTGGTTCCCTGAAATAGCTAGTGCCCATGAGCTGCACATGCTTTCTGAGAGTCCAGGCTATTACGCCAAGATTTCTTCAAGTGGAATGACTTTCCAGCAATTTTTAGAGAAAAAGCTGCATGAAACTGTTGCAGCGCAGCCAGTGGTCATCAGCGGAATGGGGTCTCAGATTATTTTTCAGGACCATTCTGACGCTCTGCACATAAAAATTACTGGTTCTCGGGAAATTCGCATCAAAAGAATGATTCATCGAAACAATTTATCATTTGATGATGCCAAAAAAATCCTTGAACTTACTGACCGCAGGCACAAAAGATATATCTTGATTCTTTATCATACAGATTGGATGGACTCACTGATCTATGATCTCACCATCAATACGGACAGGATCGATACAGAAGAAGCTGTCCGCATCACGATGGATCTTTATAATCGTATCAAAGAGGAAAGTGAAGATCTCATCAAGGAAGTAGAAAACGGTCTGTCTAAGGAGATTCATTTCAAAAACGAATCTGAAGAAGAGTTTGCAAAGGTCCTTGATATGTACAATCTGGAATGGGAATACGAGCCTCGTACATTCCCCTTGAAATGGGATTCAGAAGGAAATATCACCCAGGCTTTTTCTCCTGATTTCTATCTGCCTCGATTTAATACGTATATAGAACTTACAATCATGAATCAGAAATACACTTCTGTAAAAAGAAAGAAGATGGCACTTCTCAAAAAACTGTATCCTGGTACCAATATCAGTATTGTCTATAAGGATGATTTTCACAATCTAGTCAAACGATTTGCGCAGTGGGGTGGTCATGTCCATGAATAAACTGGGAAAAACAATCTTTACTGAAGATGAAATCAGCATCAGAGTAAAAGAAATTGCAAAAGAAATCAATGCTTATTATAAAAATGAAGAACTGATCATCATCAGTATCTTAAAAGGATCGATCTATTTCTTATCTGATCTCACAAGGCATCTGTCCATGCCTGTTGAGCTTGACTTTCTGTCCATAGGCGTGAAGAGAGATGATGGAAAACAGAGACTGATCACCTTCATAAAAGATCTGGATCTTGATATCACAGACAGAAATGTATTGCTTCTGGAAGATGTCATTGGAACAGGTCTGACAATAGGTTATGTCCTTCAGCATCTGGAATCATTCCACCCGAAAAGTCTTCGCGTCTGCACCCTTCTCGATAACCCGGCAAAGAGACTGCTGAATTTTGATATCTCCCATACCTGCTTTACAATGCCTGATATCTTTGTTGTCGGTTATGGTCTTGATTATAAGGAGAAGTATCGCAATCTTAAAGAAATCATTGAATATAAAAAATAAAAGCAGCAAAAAAGGAGGTATCTCAACTGAGATAACCTCCTTTTTAAGAGCATAAGGGAGCTCCAACGAACCTTCATCGATTTCCTTCTTCTATCCACTATTTTCTTCGTTTCCACTTAAATAGTCATTTAACTTAAATATTTCATCTGCTAAGATACTTGTTACTAATTGTTTACTATAGTCGTTTTTCATCTCAACTTATACTTAGATTTTTTACGGTCTGTGTATATTATCAATGTTTCTGGACATATGGTAAGTCGATTTTCTCTTTCACTTTTCAGGTATAGCAGATACATTGTCTACGATATTTAAGTTTCGTATTAAGTTTTGTTTCTGAATATAGCTTCCTTAAGTTTTCCGTCTTAGGTATTCCTTGGAGCTTATTTAAATAATAGCAGAATTTACTGATAATTCAAAGTCCGAAGAAAGATAAATGGCTTCCTCTCTCTTCGATTATGTATAATTATCGCCATTTATCTTCCATTTTCTTATATTTGTAAGTATTTATAATTATTCTTGCATAAATTATGCATAATTATTTTATCTGCTCTGCTTTTTTCAATGCTCTCAAGAGTTCTCCAACGCTCCAGGCTTGTGCAAAACATCCTTTTGACGTAACTGGATTTTCTCCATCGAATATTTCAGCAATCTGCCCGATACAGCCTTCTCTTAACGTTCCTTCCAGAAGACTCAGCTCTTTTATCACCTTATTACGAGCTTGCATACTATAGTCATTCACTTTCAGATAAGCCAGATAGTATCCACCAAGGGGGAATCCCCAGACGGTTCCCTGATGATAAGCAGTGTCTCTATCCCATAAAGACCCACCATAAAACGGATGATACTCAGGGTCAAGAGGAGATAAGGATCGTAACCCATAAGGGGTGTACAGCTCTTTATAAACTTTCTCAACCACCATTTTCTCCTGCACCCGATCCAGCATGGTAAAAGGAACAGAAACAGCCCAGATCTGATTGCATCTTACCTGTGTATCCGCTTCCGTTCCAGACACAACATCCTTAAGACACATTTCATCTTCATTCCAGAACTCTTTCAGAAAGGACTCTTTGACCTTTTCTGCTAAGTCTTCATATCTTTCCTTATTCTCCAGTTTGAGAAGATTTGAAAAGTATTCCATGATTTTCAGGTCATTATACCAGTAGGCATTGATTTCAACAGGTTTCCCATGACGCGGTGTAGGAAGATAATCATTGACTCTGATATCCATCCAGGTCACCTGTTCAAGTCCGCTTCCAGCCGATATAAGATAATCATCATCCATCCTGATATGAAAATCAGTTCCTCTTTTATACCACTCAATGATTTCCACCATCTTCGGCATGGCTTCCTCTACAAAGGTAATATCTTTGAATTCCAGATAGTATTCATATACTGCGTAAATAAAAAGAAGTGAGGCATCCACTGTATTATACATGGGTTCATTTTCCCCTTCAGGAAACATGTTCGGCATAATGCCCTTTCTCATATATTTCATAAAACTTCTGAAAATACTTTCTGTATCTTCTTTTCTACCAGCTGAAATGCAGCATCCCATAACTGCAATCATGGTGTCTCTGCCCCAGTCTCCAAAAAATGGGTATCCCGCAATGATGGTTCTACCTTCGGTCGATTCTCTGTCTACCACATAAGCATCTGCAGAAATTGCAAGCTGCTTTCCGAGCGCCGTTGTCATTCTGGAGTTCTCTTCCAGTTTTTTTCTTCTACTTTGCTCTTCCTCTCGAATTGCCTGAGGTCCTTCCTTGATTTCATTCAAGCTGTAGATTACATAAGCGCTTCTTCTCTCCCCTGGAAGAAGTTCATAGCTGTACTGATGATTTGAAAATTGAGCACCTATGGCCTCTCTCTCATCTTTCGCATCATCTTCAAAATAAAGATCCTCTTCCCAGATCTTTTCTGTCATTTCAACATGGCCATCTGTATTATAGAATAAAGTGAAACCTCCACTATTTATACTATCTTGCGTAACTTCAATTTTATGATCTTTTTCAGGCTTCTTCCCTTTCGGTGTGAACCTCAACCAAGGCTGAAGAAGAATCCGTACTTTTTCCTCGCTGTGATTTTCAAGAGTATAGGAAACCAGCACAAGATTCTCCTCATATTTCATGACAATCGTCTTATCAACAGCCACACCATCAACCAGATAATTCCATTCAGGAAACGGATTTACAGAAAATCCGTTCAGATGAGTAAACCCTTCTCTATTTTTTGTGTATCCCACATATTCCTGAGATTTGAGCGATGTCTTCTTCTCTCCGATCATTATGATCTCTTCTATATTAGCGATCATCTGCACCCAGTTGTTTGGGGCTTTCAAAGATGCCATGAAAAGCACATGCTCATTTCTGGAAGAGGATCCGATCATACTGAGGGATGAATATCCTCCTTTTCGATTCGTCAGCAGATAACAGTTCTCCTGTCCTCTTCTTAGTGTTTTCCAGTCTCTTTTTCCATAGGTAAAATTCATAATATTCCTCCAAATAATCCATTTGTAGTTTTTTATTCAGTTCTCTCTACTGATTGTCATCTCGTCTGTAATCATACACTTCACCAGGAACATCAAGTTCTTTCTCATTGATCACTACGGTATCTTCATCAACCCAAAAAACCATAGCTTCCTCTTCCCGATAGTTCCAGTAGATGTTCTTGGGTTTTCTTGCCATGTGATTAAATATGAGTTCACCTCTGATCGTATTGGCTACGGTGGCTCCATGCTCTCCAAGATAGGCTTTCACCGTATAGGTTCCATCTGGAGAGGTCTCTTCCGCTATGATCGTTCCCCCAGACAGGCGGCTCATATCATAGAAAAAATAATAAACTGCGATAAAAAGCGCAAGCCCGATAATCATGATGACCATAAATATTTTCTTCAGCATAATAATCCTCCAATTTCTACAACATTAATTATACAGTAATGGTTATTGATTTACTAAATTGTCCCATAAAAAAAGAAATAGTCCAGCACTATTTCTTTTATACTTTTCTTAATTAATTACAATAAGACATTGAATTCTCTAGGACTGATCATGAGAAATCTCGATATGAATTCAGGTTTCTTGTCGATTATGATATCTTCAATGGGTACACCCTTTTCCTTAAGTCTATGAATCAGCGCTATGATAAAGGAATCACTTCCTACTAGATAATAAATGGAGTTATCCTGTATTGCCAAGCTATCTATCATATCATGGAGTTTTTGTCTGCTATCAAGCCAGAAATTTCTATAGTGATCAGTTGAAATACCATCCAGATCATTCTTATATAGAAATTCACCTGAAGCATCCACATTGATATTCAGCATACTGGGTATATCCGCTTTATCCTTGTCATAAGCAAGCAGTAAGGGTCTCATAGTGGCTATTCCGACGCCCATTGAAATCAGCACAACTGGACGCTGTTCTCTTCTAAGTCTCATTCTTGATCCAGGTTTAAACACGACGATCTCATCTCCTACCTTCGAGTCAAAAAGTTTCTGTTTGAATTCGGAGCAGTCTTCCCTTTTTCTCGTAGTAAAACCAATCTTATTTTCATCAGGCAAGGTCATGATCGACATGTGTCTTACCCATTCGGATATCGGTTTATCCCCTTGATCAAAACCTTCAAGTCCGATATGAGCATGAGAACCCTCTTCCCATATAAAATCCTTCGGCATTTCCATATAATATGTACGTGTACCGAAGGCTTCGTCTACAATATCTGTGATCTTCAATCTATATTTTACCATTTTGCCTCATCCTTTGATCTTTATTTGATTGTATACAATCGTTTAGTCCGATAAGAACATTATAATGAATCTCAAAAGATATGTCAAAATTTAACAAAGTTCTTTCATGAATAAGATATAGCCAGATATGGACGAATGTCTCATTACCGATGTTTGTCAAGATAGATGTCGCAAATCTTGTTCGAAATTTTCATCTGGATTTAACCATATTTTTCTATTTTTTTGTTATTGTAGCAAAAAATTCTAGTGCGATAATAAGGAAGAGTGTATACTCAAAAATACTTAACTTTGATAATCCTAATCTATAAATAAATAATATGCAAAGAGAGATTAACGCTACAATTGTTAATATTTTTCTCATATCTCTAAAAACATCTCCTTCTTCAGTTTTTTAGAAAGAATAAAATGAAATAAATATCTTATAGATTCCGATGTATGAACACACATATAAATATAGTAACATATAGATCACTGAAAAACGCCGAATCTCTTCGGGATTCAGGGGGTATTTTACCGTTTTTAAAATTAATTTCGGTCAATTCACTTAAATAAAATCAATAATTATATGATGCTACTTTTCAACACTACTTACATACAGTATGAAAAAAGATATGGATGATAAACCATATCTTTTCTATCTTATAATTCTATTTCGCCTGATCTGATTCGCTCTTTAAGTTCTTTCACTTTCTCTTCAATGAGATTTGCAGTGATATAAAATGCATCATCAGATTGGCCTGACGGATCATCCAGTCCCCAGTCTTCACGATGTTTTGAAGGAAGATAAGGACACTCCACATTGCAGCCCATTGTAATGACTACATCTATGTTTTCTGGTAAGTCGTCGATGAGTTTTGAATGCTGAGTTGCTTCCATATCGATACCATGAATAGCTTTCATGATTCTTACTGCATCCTGATTGATCTGTGGTTTTGTCTCCGTCCCTGCAGAATAGGATTCGAACACGTCATGAGCAAGGGCTTTCCCAAGCGCTTCCGCCATCTGGCTTCGGCAGGAATTATGTACGCATATAAATGCAACTTTCGGTTTCAAATACATCAGTCCTTTTTCTTTTCAGTATATCAGAAAGCTGATAATCCTAAGGTTAACATCGTGTTATTTCTAAGTTAAATAGAACCAGCTATCAAAGTTATCTGATTGACAGCTGGTTCCACTATTTACTTCTTTATAATTCAGTTTCTATATAAGATCCATAAGATTGTCTTTATACACTTTATATGCCTGTCGAAGTTCAGACATTTTCTCATACATGACTTTCTGCGTATCAGATAAGACATCATAGTCTTCCTTCTCCAGAGCTTCTCTCATGTAATTGAAAATCCCCTTGCTTTTGTCTGTATTTTTCATCAGCGAGATTTTCAGTCTTTCCACACGGTCCCAGTTTGATCTGTCATCAATAAATACACCATCCTTATGGTGCTTCCTGCAGAATCTGATTTCGTTTATGAAACTTGGAATCATTCTATGATCGATTTCTGTGTACCATTTGTAGAGCAGTCCTGCTGCATAACTATCGATGATCTTCTCACTGAACACATCATCTACTTTCAGCACATCCACCTTATCCGGGTAAAGGTTAAAAGCTTTGATATTCTCATAGACAGTATCTGGTGCTACACCGAAATATCTTTCACGGTCTTCATCTGAAAAATCATCAAAAACATCTTTTTCCGTTCTGTATGCTCTCTCCTTCTCCAGATATTCAGCAGGTTCACCTGGTTTTTTGGACAGTTCTTTAAGCAGTTCTTCACAGGATTTATCCTTGGCATATGTAATTCCATCAATCATCGCCATAAGCATGGAAGATATGCAGAGGAAAGTGTTGGTGTGCGGATTTGGAGAACGAAGCTCAAATCTGGTTGCCATAAGATTATCTTCATCCCTGATCAGACCAATGAGAATTGTACGGTTTCTGGAAGGAATATGTGGTTCGTAACCTAGTGAGGATACGATGGAGATTGGTGCTTCATAACCTTTCTTAAGTCTTTTGAAGGCTTCATTGGATGAAGTGATGAATGGATTGATCACTTCATAGTTCTTCAAAATACCCATAAGCGATCCGTACCCGATGGAACTCATAAAATCCTTTGCTGTAGTATTGAAAAGATTTATCCTGTTTCCGTTTTTAAGTTTTACAGAAGCACTGATATGTGTGTGTTCTCCACTTCCAGCAATGCGATCAAGAGGCTTTGCAAGAAAAGTCACTTCCAGACCATAACGTATGAACACTTCTCGAACCAGGTTCCTGACAAAAAGCTCATAATCTCCTGTCTGCTTCGGACTTGCATATTTCCAGTCTATTTCAAGCTGTTCAAGAACGCCCTCAAATCTTCCATCGTTGTTGAGTTTTGCTCTTACCCCACCAACTTCTTTGTGCCCCATTTCAGGTTTGATGCCATAGAGTTCCATTAGAATCAGTGTTTCTTCCACAGCACTTCTAACAGCACCACGTGTCTTGCTCCAGTATTGCTCTTTCAGCTCCTGTGATGTGCTTAATGCCTCAATGTCACCAGAATTGTCAGGTGATTTCACCCAGAATTCCAGTTCTGTTGCTGCTGTGATATCCACACTCTCTATTTCGTCACTACTGAAGCCAAATTCTTTCTTCAGATGGGCACTCTCACTGAAAGCTTTCATGATATGCTTCTTAAAGCTATTTTCAGCTTCTGTAAGGATGTGTCTTGAATCAACCGGAATCCCATCATGATAAAGGTAGCATGGTATTTTGAGGGTTCCTACAGGCTTCCCCGTATCCACATCTGCCAAAGATTCATTGTATTCAACAAACCACTTCACCTCTGTATCAGCCTTCATATTCACTTTTGCATTGTTCAGTGTTGCAATCTTTGGAAGAAAAACCGACGATCCATCTGTCTGTGCCGCAAACCCCTCGAGGTAATTATCAATCTCGTCAATAAATAAGCTGACTGGAATTTTAGTATCTGTTTCGTGTCCAATCAGATCTACGGCTGCAAGAGAAATAAACTTGATCTCCGGGTGGCCTTTCAGTTTTTCAATCAGCGATTCTTTTTTGAGTTCTTCTTTATTAAAAGTATAAATAAGGTCTTTTCTCATGATAAATCCTCCAATAATAAAATTAAAATCAACAAGAAAAGATTACCACATGAAAAACCCTGCCGTATATTGATAAAGGACACTTTCTTAGTATAAAAATATTTATCCTGACTTCACTTAATTAATCGTGAATCATAACGATTTCAGAATAATATTATGAAGCGCATAATTTGCCTACCGTCCGATAATATTTGATTTCTTCTTCACTATATTAATATAATTAATACTAACACGGTTCAATAATGATGATTCCCGCTCTTTAGCTTAAGAAATTTAACATGGATATTATTTTCACGAATCATATCCTGAGATTGAAGTATAAACGTTCATTAAAACAAAACTAGGACAGACTCTATGTAATTGTTTAATTTAAGATCAAGAACTAAAAAAAATAGGATTGCTCCTATTTCACTTGTTCTCTAATAAAACTGCACTTATATAATTTTACCTTACTATGACTACTCATTAAATCCGGTTTTACTTTGCCAGTAATAAATATTATTTCTCTCACCTCTTGTAATAAGTATAAGTATATCGACTACATAAAAACAGTGACATTTGTCATAATTTATTCACGGTATTGAGGATCTTGTTTTTGATTCTTTATAAGCAAAAAGGAGGCAACAACTGCCTCCTGCTGATCAAGAACCTGCACTTTCATACTTCTTCAGTCCCTGCGTCCAGATGAAATAGGCTATGGAAATACTCACTATACTGATCAGATGTGTCATCACAATTCCATTGAAAAAACTCTCTCTTCCAAGAAAATAGGCTCCTGGAAAGTATCCAGTGAATGCGAACGGAATGATAAATGTCAGCATAAGCTTGATGGCTTTGGGATAGATCGATAAAGGATACTTTGTAAACGTGCTGAGCTGGTACGTCATATATAGATAAGACTGAGCGAATTTGATCCAGAAAGAAATACTGGCTACCGCTAGTTTTATGGCGGTATAGATCAGCGTTGCAAAGAGAATCGTCGAGACAAGAATCAGCAGTTTCGCTGGATTCATTAGAAGATTCAATTTTGACCATGATGCGATCATCAGTATAATACCGATGATGATTTCTCCAAACCCATCAGGCTGAAATCTTTCGGCGAGGAGATGAAAAAGCGGATTGAGTGGTCTAAGAAGATACTTGTCAAATCCACCTTGTAAAATTATTCTGCCACTAAGCAGCCACAGATTATCCGTAAACACATGGTCAATTCCTCTTGGCACTTGTGCCAGGCCATAGATAAAAAGAACTTCATGATAACTCCACCCGTCAAGTGAAGGTATGCTGCTGAAGATGAGCTGAATAAATATAACACCTGTCAGCTGAACAAAGATAAATCCTACCAGACCAAAGATGAAATCCACTCGATATTCAATCAGTGATTTAAGGTATTGCTTCAGGAACTGTTTATACAATTTCATGTATCTTCTCATATCATCCTCCTAAAATAGTCAGATGTCTGACCATTTTTTTCCAGATGAATCTGGAGATCAGTATCATGATGACAATCCAGACTACCTGCATGCCTATAGCTCTATATGCTTCTCCACCCTGAAGTTTTCCAAGATAGATCATTGTAGGTGTATAAACGATTGAACTGAATGGTAAAACAGTGATAATTTTTCTGAATACTTCTGGGAAAAATACAAGGGGAATCAATGCACCTGACAACAGCTGCATAACTGCACCCATGATCTGAGACATTCCCCACATATTGGTCAGTTTGAATGAAAGCAGTCCGAAACTGTAACTGAAGTAGAAATTGATGAAAATACCCATACTCATACTGAGAAGATAAAGCGGAATGTTATACGCTCCTCCAAATCCCGCGCTGCTGTAGACAATGAGATTGATCACTGTAAATGCTGCAACAAAGATGATGACAAAATTATAAAGGACTCCTCCGAAAGCCTGAAAGAGCATTCTTTTCTCATAGCTGATGGGTCTGATCAGGTTGATTGCAATGGTTCCGTCTTTGACTTCTCTTGCGATATCAAAAGAAATATCCACTGAAGTTATGAGTGTGGTCAAAAATGAAATGATGATATACAGTATCATTTCATTCAAGGTGAAGCCTTTGATCACCCGTTCAGGCGAACTTGAAAAAATGGCTTTCCACAAAAAGAAGGACACAGTGAGCATGATCCATTCACCAAGCATGAAAATGATCACATTGGCCTTATAGGAAAGAAGCATCTGAAAAGTATTTGTTGTGAACGGTAAATATGCTCTTATACGCTTCATCCATTACACCTCATTTCTGTAGATTTTCTTTACAATATCTTCAATTGAGGGTTCATGAATTGTAAACTCTGTAATATCGAGTTTATTCATGAGTCTTTTTGTTATTTCTGTTGTAGTCGTTCGATTTTTATTGAATTGAACCTTCAGTCGGTTTTCTTCAGCATGAAGGCCGATGAATTCCTGATCCAGTTCCTTGATAAATTGCACTTCCTGAAGATCAATTGTACCGGTCGTCTGGATTTCAATATCAGACATATATCCGTAGGTTTCTTTTATATGTTTCAGATTACCATCATAAAGCATCTTACCCTTATCAATTATGATAATACGGCTTGAAAGCTCTTCAATATCCATTAAATCATGTGTTGTAAGAATGATTGTTGTTCCATAGGTTTCATTGATCTTCTTGATTGCTTTTCTTACATTTTCTTTTACAACCACATCAAGCCCAATGGTAGGTTCATCCAGATAAATCACTTTTGGATTGTGAATCAGTGCCGCCGCCAGATCCCCACGCATTCTTTGTCCCAGTGAGAGCGTCCTTACGGGTTGAAGCATGAAATCCTTCAGTTCCAGCACCTCATTTAGAAAATCCATCTGAAACTCAAACTTCTTGCGATCCACCTCGTAGATATCACGGAGCAGTGTGAATGTTTCCGATAAGGGAAGATCCCACCATAGCTGTGTTTTCTGCCCAAAAACCACTCCGATATCCATGGCATTTTTCTGTCTGTTTTCATAAGGAATAATGCCGTTGACAATTACTTCTCCTGCTGTTGGTGTCAGAATACCAGTCATCATCTTGATCGTTGTTGATTTACCTGCACCGTTTGCACCGATATACCCCACAACTTCGCCTTTATCTATCTGAAAACTGACATCATCTACAGCCTTCGTGACTGAATATTCTCTTGAGAAAAAGGATTTTATTGCACCAGAAAAGCCTGGATACTTTTTATTCATTTTGAACTCTTTCGTTAGGTTCTTTACTTCGATCATTTTCCGATTCCTTTCTGAACTATTTCTCATTTTCTTGCCAGAAGTATTATATCATTATGTCTGGGTATAATATATCTTTTTCAACATTAAAACAGGAAGCCTAAAAGCTTCCTGTTTATCAGATTCCAGTTAGTAAACTGAAATATTCCCGTCAGTTCGAGATTCAGTTCCTGCCACATAAGCTCCATTTTTCAGTTTGAGGATCATCTGACCTCTTCCGAAGTGACTGTTGTCATCTGTCACAGAAATTTCATGGCCCATCTTCTTCAGTTCCTCTACCATTTTCTCATCAAAAGTACTTTCAACAAGGATCTCTTTTTCTTTAGTCCATTGCCACCTTGGACAATCCAGTGCCATCTGCGGGTTGAGGTTGAAATCCAGAAGATTGCTCATGACCTGTAGATGCCCCTGAGGCTGCATGTATCCTCCCATGACACCAAATACACCAATGCATTTATTGTCTTCCAGTAGCATCCCAGGGATGATTGTATGATAGGTTCTTTTTTTCGGAGCGAGGCAGTTGACATGATTTTTATCCAGCTTAAAGTCAGCACCACGGTTCTGAAGCGAAATTCCAGTTCCTTTAACGACAATACCGCTCCCGAATCCCATATAGTTGGATTGAATCATGGACACCATATTCCCTTCTTTATCTGCTGTTGCAAGATACACTGTACCGCTATGAAAAGGGTCCTCATGGGTGAATATCTGTGCTTCTTCCTTGATTTTCCCTGCTCTTCTTTTCCCGAATTCACCTGTCAGAAAATCAGAAGGTTTGAATAGCATGTCTGAAGGCTCTGTTATATAATGCAGTCCATCGGCAAAGGCCATCTTCATCGCTTCCATGGCACGATGGTAATACTCTGCATCTCGCTTCTCCACCTTGAAATTTGACAGGATATTGAGTGCCATCAGTGCAACCATACCTTGTCCGCTTGGAGGAAGCTCCGCTACCTCGTAGCCACGATATCCCACTTTGAGTGGCGTCACCCATTCGGGTGAAAAATCAGCCAGATCACTTTTTCTGAGATATCCGCCATGTTTCAGCGCATCTTCTTCTATGCGATCTGCAAGTTCACCGGTATAAAATGCTTCTGCATCGGTTTCTCCGATCTTTCTTAAAGTAGTTGCATGGTCCGGAAGCGTCATGATTTCAAAAGCCTCAGGCGCTTCACCGTTTATTGTGAAGGTCTTGAACCATTCCTCATACTGCTCCCCTTGAAAAATCTCTTTGTACTTCTTAAGTGCCCTTTTCCACATATGTGACACATTGGCTGCCACGGGAAACCCTTCCTCAGCATGTCTGATTGCAGGTGTCAGGCATTCAAGGAGTGTAAGATTCCCGAATTTCCTGTTTAATTCAGCCCATCCTTTTGGTGTCCCTGGTACTGTAACCGGAATCCATCCATGCACTGGCATGGTTTCATGATTTTTTCTCACCTCTTCCAAAGTGATTTTTTCAGGTGAAGGTCCATTGCTGTTAAGACCGTATAGCTTATCTTTCATCCAGACCAGAGTGAAATTGTCCGAGCCTATTCCATTGGCTGTGGGTTCCACAACTGTCAGGCAAGCCGCCGCCGCAATGGCAGCATCAACAGCGTTCCCGCCTTTCTTGAGGATCTCAAGTCCCGCATCTGCTGCTAGTGCATTTGACGTGGCGACTACACCATTTTTCCCGCTTAAAGGAATTCTTCCGCTTTTGTAGGGCATTTCTAATGGATCAAACTTCATAAAAACCTCCTGATTCTCTCTTGTTTTATCGCTGTTATGAATAGCGCTGAAATCCGGGCACTAAAATAGTATTTGCCGCAAATTTACTTTTATATTTTTTTATATTTTTCTATATTTTTTTTATCATAATCAGACAAGGATTCCATTCATCCCAAAGTGTCGGGAATACTTCCATTTTTTTAAATCCAACACTTTTGTAAAAAGCTATTGTCTGATTATATTCTTTGTAATGTCCTTCATCTACTGTTTTCACTTGGATAAATTCATACTTCTCTTTTGCAAAATTTTCAAAGGCATAGTGTAGTTTTGTACCTACGCCTTTTCTATGATATTCCTTTTTGATTCCCATACAATGGACTTCGCAGACATCTTCACTTGTCTCCTTCAATGTTATAAATCCAATTATATTTTCTCTATTCTTGGCTACAAACAGTGTCAATTCCTTAGACTGGTCAATATAGCCTCTCGTGCTTTCTGGCAATCCAAACCATTCAGGTAAATCTAATAGAATCTCTTCTACTATTCGAGCCTTTTCTTCAGTGCTGGCTACACTGACAATGGTAATTTCATTACTGGTCATGGTATTTCTCCTCACTGGCAATGAAGCAGAGAATATATTCTCGTTCTATTTTCTTGTACGTGAAAAACCCACCTCTATAACGTAATAACATACAGATTCACATCATGATAGCGTACTATTTAAAGCATATCAGGGCTGACATTTCTCACAAAATCTATGAACCCCTTTGCCTGTACATTAAGTATCTGATGGATCACATTTTTTGAGCCATTTGCATCTATAATCAACTTCCCATATATGAGTCCTTTCTGGTACTCCATAGAACTAATATCTACGTAATCATGGGATAGAACTTTAAAATCATTAAAACTAGTATAAGCTCTACCTACAAACAAAACCCTCTGGTTCGTACAGATCAGAAGTCCTCGGGCATCTGTAAAAATTCCTCTGATGATTCCTCCTGCATCTTCATCCGGCAGAATCATATCTTGCAAAACACCTGCCAAGTACGCGTCTCCTTCACCTAGAACCACACTGACTCCACCATTTACTTCTATCTGTTCAATTATTTCTAACATCCTATCCATATCGTCACCCCTTAATTTGTCTTCAAGTTACGGTCACATCAGAGTCTTGTGCTTATTTCTTTACACTACATAAACTCTCACATATTTATTATATTATATAGATATTTAGTTATTGTCAATTTTTCAGATATAAGTATACTTTCTATTTTTTTATTTCATCTCTAAGTATAATGCAAAAAAACAAGGATTGGCATGATTCCATCAGGAACTGTGCCTATCCTTGTTTTTCTGTCTCTTTTATTACATTTCTTCCACTGTTTCTATACCGAGAAGCTCCAACGCATTTCTTATTACAATGGTTGTCGCCTGCACAAGATGAAGTCTTGCAAATTTAAGCTGCTCTTCAGCTGAATTGATCTGACAGTTGTTGTAGAACTTATTGAAGTCCTTTGCAACCTGCAGAACATATCTTGTGATGACCGATGGCTCGTATTTCTCCATTGCCACTTTCACAGCACTACTGAATCCTTCTAGTGTCTTGGAAAGTTCAAACTCTTCCTGTGTATTAAGCAGCGTTAAATCTGAGTGCTCAGCCATTTCATTCTTTCTCAGAATACTCTTGGCTCTTGCATAGGTATATTGTACATACGGACCGGTTTCACCATCAAAAGATAGGATTTCATCCCAGTCGAAGATAATATCCTTCTCTCTTGAGTTTTTAAGATAAGTGAATATAATCGCACCGATACCGACTTTTCTGGCCACATTCTCTTTGTCTGCCAGATTCGGGTTTTTATCATGAATGATCTTTTCCGCTGTAATCACTGCTTCCTTCAGCAGATCATCTAAAAGAACCACATCTCCTTTTCTTGAAGACATCATCTTTCCTGGGAATTTCACGAGACCAAACCCTACATGAACACAGTCATCAGCCCACTCAAATCCTGCCAAGCTCAATGTCTTGAAGACCTGTCTGAAATGAAGTGCCTGTGGGGTTCCCACAACGTAAATATTCTTATGGAAATTGTAAGTTCTCTTTCTGTAAATTGCCGCAGCCAGATCTCTTGTGGCATAAATGGTTGCACCATCCGCTTTCCTTATTATGGTCGGTGGCATGTTGTAATCATCAAGCATAACGACCTTTGCGCCGTTACTCTCAGTAAGGATACCCTTCTCTTCTAAGATATCCACAACCTCATCCATTTTGTCCCCATAGAAGCTTTCCCCTGCATAGGAATCAAATTCCACGCCCAGCTCCTTGTACACCCTTTCAAATACCATCAGAGAAAGTTCCCTGAACTCTTTCCAGAGTGCAACCTCATATTCAATTCCATCCTCCAGATTCTTGAAGTGCTGCCTTGCTTCAATATCAAGGCTTGGATCCTTCTCCGCTTCTTCATGGAATTTCACATAAATTCTATTCAGCTCTTCGATAGGTGATTTCTGAAGCTTCTCTTTGTCTACCCATCTTTCATAGCCTGAAATCAGCTTTCCGAATTGTGTTCCCCAATCACCTAGATGGTTGATTCTTTCTGTGTTAAAACCCTGAAATTTAAAAATTCTGCTGAGTGAGTTCCCGATCACTGTAGTGAAAAGGTGTCCTACATGGAATGGTTTTGCTATATTCGGTGAGGAATATTCTACAATTACGGTTTTTCCGTCTCCGAACGTAGAGCTGCCATACTCATTTCCACCTTCCAGAACTTTTTTAACAACCCCTTCAAGATAGATGCTCTTGTTCAGAAAGAAATTCACGTAAGGTCCCATGACCTCGATTCTTTCAATTTCCGGGATGTCGAGTTTTTCTTTCAGTTCTGCTGCAATCATATTCGGTGCTTTTCTTAGTGTCTTTGCAAGCTGAAAGCAAGGAAACGCAAAGTCACCCATATCCTGCTTCGGTGGAATCTCTATTGATCTTAGAACCTCATCCTTCTCAATGCCTAAGGCACTACTTATATGATCTGCTACCAATTTTTTATAATCCAATGTTCTTCCTCCTTGTAGTGACTGTGAGTTGCATCACCTTTTTAATGTATACATTTATATCTTATCTATTTTACTACAGAGTTTTCTTAACGTCCATAGTCGGATGTAATCACACTGGAGAAACTAATCTTAGCTAATCTTAGCTAATCTTACACTATTAAGAAAACTGATATTCATCCTTCACCACTTTGTAGTATAATATTGATATTTCACGGAAGAGGGGGTAAAAATGGAAAAGCTTGCATTAATTTATATAGGCGGAAATACAATAAGATATGCTCTCTGGAAAATCGAAGACGATAAAAGTTACAGACTTCTTGAGTCCTATAAAGAAAACCTGAAACTAGGTAAAAATTCCAAGGAAGAATTTCAAATTACAGATGATAAAATGAGGTCATTAATAACCATATTGGGGTATTTCAAGGAATTTTCCGATTCGGTCGGCGCCTCCAACCCCCATGTTATTCTTTCTGAATTTTTTGAGCACATCATGAATAAAAATGAGATCAAAGAAAGATTAGAAAAAGAGCTGGATCTAAAAGTCATAGAACTTACAAATGTAGAGGAGATCCATCTTGATTATCTTGCCGTTAAAAACTCCATGAACTTAAGCAATTCTCTTCTTGTAGATATCAGCGGAGCCTCTACACAACTTGGCTGGATAAAAGATGGAATACTCAAAGAGAGTTATCGTCTTCCACTAGGGACATTATCTCTGACTGAAAGATTTCATCTGGAAGACCACGTGTCGAAAGAAGACCATACAGCCCTTGATCTGTTCTTAAGAGAAGAACTGTCGAAAGTGGATTGGCTTATGAGTGAAAATTTTCATGAAATGATCCTATTAGGTGGTTCTGCAAGAGCCATCAGTAAGATTGACAGAAAAAAGAGGCGATATCCCATCAATATAATTCATGAATATACACTGCAGGATCTGGATGTGGTATCCTTGTACAGAAATCTGATCACAAAAAATCTGAAGCAGCGTTATACAATTGAAGGGATAGATAGAGAAAGAGCCGATATTTTACCTGCAGCCTTATCTATTTTGAATGCCCTGATCAAAAAGATCAACATCATCAATATCCGTGTAAGTGGTACTGGAATCAGAGAAGGATTCCTTTTTGATTATATCGACAACCATTATGGTACCCTATCTGATATGCTTGATCGTTCTATACTGAATATTTTAAGAATCCATAATGTCGATGTGGATAAAGCAAAATCTCTATATATCCTGACTAAAGAAATCTATGACGGATTTTCCGGGCTTCATAAAGACTGGAAAAACGCGGAAAACATCATTAAAGTCAGTTCTATGCTAAGAGATGTCGGTTTATCTGTAAGATATTACAATCATCATAAACATAACTTTTACATTATATCCAATTCTGAAATCAATGGTATGGACCATAGAGAAATCATTCAATCTGCAATGGCTGCAACCTATACAGATGGTATTCACAAAGAAGCGCCTTTGCTGCAATTCGGTCAGATCATCAATCGATTGGATATCGATATGACCTCTGATATCGGAATATGTCTCAGCATTGCAGAGAAACTCTTAAGTTCGAACAAGAAAGACATTCAGGTCGAAAAAATCGTCCTTGAAGGCGAGAAGGTATACTTGCATGTCCGCTCCAGTCATACGCTTGGTTTTGAAATACATGAAACCAAGAAACTGAATAAAACTTTCCAGGAAATGTACGGAAAAGAACTCGAAGTTATAGCTTTAACGGAGAGTAACTAATAAATAGCTTTAAAGGAGCACATGAATGAATTTTAAATCACTGGATATAGAGAGCAAAAAGATATTTGATCAATTCCTTACCCCCTACCCTTTTATTGTGTCCACGTATAATTTCACCAACCTGTTCATCTGGCGTAACGCGCAGAACATTAAATATCATCATACAGATCAGGCTCTTTACATTATGAAAGAAAAAGAAAAGCCCTTTTTTATCCCCCCTATCTACAAGGACAGACAATGCGGTAAAGAAGTTTATGAAGCTTTACTTTCCTATATGGAAGAGAACAAAATGGAGAAGACTCTTAGAGATGTAACGAGAACTCAGCTTGATGATCTCATCGAACTGGGATATGACATTTCACACGAAGAAGACCGTGACGCCTCTGAATATATTTATTCTGTAGAGAGTATGAGTACTTTCAGCGGAAAAGCACTTCACAGTAAGAGAAATCATTTTAATAATTTTGTAAGATACAACCAATATACTATTAAGCATATAGAAGATTCTAAAGAAGAATGTCTTGCTCTTGCTTTAAAGTGGTATGAGGAAAGTGATCAGTCGGATACATTAAGACATGAGCTGACAGGAATAAGAAGTCTTCTGGAACATCAGGATATCTTTAATGTAGTCGGTATATCTGTTTTCGTTGATGATGTGTGTCAGGGATTCTCACTTTTAGAAGTACTGAACGAGAAAGTCATATTAAACCATATCGAAAAAGCGGACAGACGCATCAGCGGTCTCTATGCATTTATTGCCAGAACTTCCATGGAATACTTCGGAAGCGGAATTAAGTACACAAACAGAGAGCAGGACATGGGTATACCTGGATTACGAAAATCAAAAGAATCCTATATGCCTGAATTTCTTGAAGAGAAATTTGTTGTAACCTTTCACTAATACATTTCAAAAGGAGTGTTGCTTTTATGAAAATAACCTTTGGCGGAAATGAAGTTCACCTTTACGGAACTCAGCTGAAAATCGGCGATAAGCTACCAGAGTTCACTTTGACAGACACCGGATTAAACGATGTGGAATCCAAGGAACTACATGGTCCTAAAATCATTCTGATTTTCCCTTCCGTTGATACTGCAATCTGCTCACTGGAGTTACTGACCATGAACGACCGACTGGAATCTCACCCTGAAATCAAGACATATGGTATCTCCATGGATCTTCCTTTCACGCTGAAAAGATGGGTGAAAGAAAACGCAGGTGATTATGTCATTATGCTTTCCGACCATAAATTCAGGACCTTCGGGGAGCTGACAGGTACTTACGTAGAAGAACTCGGTATTTTGACAAAAGCGGCTTTTGTCGTAGATCAAGAGAATACGATCACCTATGCGGAGTATCTGCCTGAAATAGCAAGCGAGCCAAATTACGAGAAAATTTTAGAAGAAGCCAAAAAAGTTTTCTCCAAATAGAACTCTTCAAAGATAAAAGCGGTGTCAAATTTTTGAACACCGCTTTTATCTTGCCAATTATTTAATTCTGCCTCTTTACTGATATAAGTAGTTTTCCTTGTAATATCTCATCTTCTCAGGCAGCTCTTCCACCATTTCATCTAAATACCGGTTTAGAATATAGTATGCTGCAGCATTGGATGCTGTGAAATCAAAGCCTGACTTCCCGAAATATAAGCCTTCTTCATCAAACCGAATGAAAATTTCATCGATTTCCAGAATATCTCTTCGTGTAGCCTCTGTAAACTCGTTGAAAATAGTGATGTTGTCCTCAAAAAAAATCAGCACATTTTTCTTTTCTTTGTGACTGAAATTAAATTTCAGTTCAACCTCGCCCTTTGGCACATCAATTCGACTGATTTCTGAGTCAGTATAGTACTTTCTGATGAACTTCAACAAATCATTTCTGATTTCTATCATCTCCATCAGGATTCACCTTTTTCATTATTGAGCTTAAATATCGCAAACTTGATTTTCATACCGAATGCGCTGAATTTTTCTTCATACTCCGTTTTAATGTTCTCAGTGAACCCGCTTTCGACCAGATCCCATGTTCTATATAATTCATCAAAGTTTTCATCCTTGAAATAATCCAGAGAGGCTTCAAACAGATCGTCATCATCAGTTTTAAACCAGACTTCAGCACCTGGTCTGATGAAGCCTTTGTATTTTGTCAGGAACCTTGGATGAGTCAGCCTTCTCTTGTTATGAGAAACCTTTGGCCACGGATTGCAGAAGTTGATATAGATTTTAGAAATCTCATCAGCATCAAAAATCTCATCCACACGTTCTATAAATATCGGAATGAGTCTAACATTAGTCAGTCCGAGCTCATTTATTTTGCGTAACACAAATACAAGGACTTCATCTTTAAGATCGATTGCAATGTAATTGATGTCCGGATTGTTTTTCGCCAGTGTGCTGACGAACTGACCCTTTCCGCACCCAAGTTCCAAGTGAATCGGATGATCATTTCCGAAGTTTTCACTCCATTTCCCTTTCATATCCCACGGCTCTATAATCGCCTTGGAATCTTTTTCCATTTCCGGTCTAGCCCACCATTTTTTTCTTAATCTCATATTATCACCTATTTCAATTTAATCACTTAGAGAAGTATACAATATTTTTCTGTTTTTTTCATCTTTCTAAAGATTTCTTTCTGCCTTTCTTTCTGACAGCTTTCTTTCTGACATGATTAATTCACCCAGTCTTACCGAGGAGTCATTGAGAAATGGATCATAATTCAGCATAACAACAAAAGAATTGAAGTGTGGAAAATCAATAGAAAAATATTATGAATAAATCTAAAAAACCCATTAAAATTTGACTTAAGTCATACTAAATTTTCTCTTTTCAGTGTACTCTGTACTAGAAACTAATCAATGGAGGTATTTATGAAAGAAAAACTAGCACCTATACACTTTGTGCAGCATAATCGTATCAAAACCCAGGAGAACCTGGAAATTTTTCTGACTGATTTATTCAATCTTCAGGACATTGATGGGAAGTCCATCGCTCTTCATGGTCCCAGAACAAGTGATGAGGTATTAGAAACTCAGATTGACCATGATAACATTCATGGCTGGCTGGAATCACACCTTGTAGCAAACGAAAAGAGGTTGAGTATCCTTACAAAAGAAATCATCAAGGAGAACGGTGAAACCCCTCTGCACCTTGCTCATGCTGAATATGGAAAAAGACTTGCGGAGTCACTAAAGGAAAAAACACATTTTTCAAGCGGTCAGGAGCTGTTCGGATTTCTGAATACGGTTCTATTAGACGGTATGCCCTGCGATAAGATCAATTCCATGGTTGAAGCAAGTGATGATCATCTTGTATGGCATAGCGCTAAGGATGTTCATTTTAAATATTACGAAGAACAGGAGCTTCCTAAAGATCTGTTTTTAAGCCTTAGAAAATCTTTTCTTACCAGCTTTTTACAGACACTGGGAATCTCATCATTTACAATGGAGAGTACTCCAGAAGCCATCGTCTATAACGCTGGATTATAGAAACACAACCAGAAGAATCAGAGCCGCTGCTTTTGAAAGCAGCGGCTCTTTCTATTTTAAAATTATCCTGTTTATTTCAGAAAATCTTCTCTCATAGGACTAAATACATCTACAAGAACTCCATCTTCAAGAGCCACAGTTCCATGAAGAACATCAGGTGGCATCAGTAAGCTATCTCCGGTTTTAACAATTTTCTTTTCTTCACCGATGGTGAATTCGAAAGAGCCACTGACCACATAGGTCGTCTGTACGTGTGGATGTGCATGCATCGCACCGACAGCACCTTTCTTGAATTCTATTTCACACATCATCATCTCTTTATTGTAGGCTAGTATTTTTCGATTCACTCCAGGATCACAGTTCACGCTCTCGACGTCTTTATTAAATATAAACATATTTCCCTCCCGATCTTCCAAGCTGTGTATTACACGCTCTATTATTATAACGCAGAAAATATAGCCGGAACAAATATTTTATATTACTTATTTTTCATATACTATACAGATTATAGGGATGAACCTTCTATGATCTTTTTCATTGTATCTGCTGAAGCAATAAAATCTTTTCTTTCCTTATCCTTTAGTGGAACCTCAATGACTTTTTTCACACCTTCTTTACCCACAATACTCGGAATTCCGATGTAAAGATCTTTTAGTCCGAATTCTCCGTCCAGTAAAGAAGACACTGTAAGAATAGCCTTTTCATCTCCGATGATGGCTTCACAGATTCTTCTTATCGCTAGTGCGATCGCATAATTTGTATACCCTTTTGTATTGATCATTTCATAGGCTGCATTTTTGACAGAAAGTGGAATATATTCCATAAAGGACAGATCTCCCTTTCCTTTATCAGTAATTTCAACATATTCTTTTAGATTGACACCAGCAATATTTGTGAGTGACCATGCCGCGATCTCAGAATCGCCGTGTTCTCCAATGATGTATCCATGTATGCTTCTGGCATCCACTTCCAGATACTCAGCTAATAGAGTCCTGAACCTTGATGTATCTAGTACTGTACCTGAACCAATTACTCTTTCTTTTGGGAATCCTGATAGCTTGTAGGCTACATAGGAAAGAATGTCTACAGGATTAGACACAACAAGCAGGATGGAATCCGGGCTGTACTTCACGATCTCAGGAATGATCTGCCTGTAGATTCCAATATTCTTATTCACAAGATCAAGTCTCGTCTCACCGGGTTTTTGAGCCGCACCTGCTGTGATGATGACAATATCTGATCCATCAGTGTCTTCATAATTTCCCGAAATGACCTTAACCGGTTTTACAAAAGCTGCACCTTGTGAAATATCTATAGCCTCACCTAAGGCTTTATCTTTATTTACATCAACAAGTACCAGTTCCTCGCAAAGACCGCCCAGCATTAACGCATAGGTTGTAGTCGCTCCGACAAATCCGGCACCGATGATTGAAATTTTAATATTTTTCAGTTTCATTTTTTTTCCTCCTTTTACTAAAAGCTGACTTTATTATAGCTGAACTTTATGAACTGGAATTGAAATCAGAAGTAATGTATTTTCGGATTATCCTATATTTTCTAAAGGCGTGTTCCTTTTTTTCTTAAAAACTGATTTTTTAGTTGTAAATATTCATAAAAAAGTATATTACACTGAAGTCTGTAAACGTTTGAATTCAAAGTTCTTGAGCATAATCTACTGTCAAAAGCAGAGCTCGCTTTCTCTGAAATCCTGGTTCAAACCATTGATAAATGTGGATTTATGCAGTTTTATGTATAAAGATTTTTCCTTCTAAATCATGGAATTCAAATTGCATATGATATATAATGAATTGAAATTACATGGAGGTGCATAAATGAAAATAGAACTTATTGGTTTTCCCATGTTTTATGGTTGTGATCGACCAGGCGTGGAACATGGACCAGATAAACTAAGAGAAAATGGTTTAGTGGAAATTATGAAAAAGCATAATGAAGAAGTTAAAGACAGTGGTAATATAGCAGTAGAATATGTAGACACAGATCGAAAATATGCCAGCCACAAGTCAATGAAATACCTGAAAGAAGTTGTTGAAGGAAACGAGAAATTAGCGCAAGCTGTAGAGAAGGCATTAAAGAGCGGAAATCTTCCTTTTGTAATTGGAGGAGATCACTCACTGGGTCTTGGATCCATGGCTGGAGTAAAAGCAGCACATCAAGAAGATTACGCAGTTCTCTGGATTGATGCTCACGCTGATCTGAATGTCACTGAATCTTCACCATCAGGAAATATCCATGGCATGCCACTGGGTGCTTCTACTGGTCTTGGCGACAAAATCCTAACATCACTTTATGTAGACGATAGAAAAGTGAAACCGGAAAACATCTACATCATCGGACTAAGAAGTGTCGATGAGGGCGAAGAAGTCATCATAAAAGAAAACGGGATTCATATCTGGAGAATGACAGACATTCGTGAAAGAGGTATGGATGCGGTAATAAATGAATTTATGGAGAAGCTTGAAAAAAGCGGTATTCAAAAAGTTCATCTATCCTATGACATCGATTCTCTTGATAAGCGTCTGGTCCCTGGAACCGGAACACCAGTAGATTATGGGCTGGAGTATGATGAAAGCAAAAAACTTGTAAAAGCCGTTATTGGTACAGGCAAAGTGGGAAGTATCGACTTCGTAGAGTTTAATCCGATCATAGACAAGGACGATATCACATTAAAATCATCCCTTACTATGCTCGAAACCTTCTCTGAAGCATTGGGTGCTCTTAAATAATCCTAATAGTATAAAAAAAAGCTCTTCCTGGACCATCTGTTGATCAGATGAATCCATGAAGAGCTTTTAGATTTCTATGAATGACTTATTTCACTCTGTTCTCCGGTGCTATACAATTCGTTTGATCCATTTATGCGAACGATAACGCGGATAACAGATGATCAGTTTTACAATCTCCTCAGCAAAGCTGCACATCAGAACATATTCCACCGGAAGTCTGAAATATAGTGCTGCAATAGAAACCATCGGCACCCCGACGAACCAGAGACTTGCTGTTTCAGCAAATAAGGAGTACTTGGTGTCTCCACCCCCTCTAAAGAGCCCCACAACGAACAATACGTTCAAGAACCTGATAGGCATCACCAAGGTGATCAGACTCAGCAGATTGCTTGTGGTGGTTTTTGTGGCTTCTTCCAGCTTATATAGAGAAAGAATCGGATTTTTCGTAATAAATATCAGAATAGATGTGCCTATTCCTATGAAAAATGTGAGCTTGATGATTTTTCTGGCATATATTTTCAAAGTATGAATATCACCTTTACCAATCAGATTTCCTGTAATGATTGCCGCTGCATTGCAGATTCCAAAGGAAAACACATAGAACAGCTGCCCAATGGTATTTTGTATCTGAATGGCCGCAAAAGATGAAACCCCAAGTTTAGAATAGGAATAGTTGTACATTATGATTCCGAGTGACCAGAAAGTCTCATTCAAGAGAACAGGTGCAGCTACAATAAGATATTTTGCGATGTTGGGCTTCCTGAAAGAAAGCAGTTCCTTTATGCTGGCATTCAGAATATTCTTCTTGATGAAAACAATATAGAATAATATTCCGAATTCAATGATTCTCGCGATGAGTGTCGCTATCGCAGCTCCCCTCACTTCCAGTCGTGGAAATCCTAAGGCTCCATTGATCAGACAATAATTCAGGAAGGTGTTCGTTCCCAATCCGATGATACTTGAGATCATGGGCACAAAAGCCTGGGTTGTGGACCTTAAAACAAAAATCATAGTAAATGACAGGTTGCTGAGCATGTAGCTGAAACCCACTATACGCAGATAATTCACTGATTCTCTCAGCACAATCGGATCAGTGGAATATAGGGACATGACTTTCTCAGGAATCACAACAGCGATAAAAGTGAAAAGCAGCGCAATAATGCCACCAATAACCATAGTCATTCCAAGATACTTTTTCAGACTCTTATAGTCCTGACTTCCATGAAATTGGGAGAAGAATATGGCTCCACCACTATTTAAGCCGAATGACATCAATGTAAACAGAAAAAACAGCTGATTCGCCTGACCTACAGCTGCAATGGCTTCTTCTCCAAGATTTCCAATCATAAGATTGTCCACCATATTTAGAGACGAAGATAAAAAATTCTGTATGATAATAGGTAATGCAATGGTAAATAGGACTTTATAAAATTTTTGATTATCTAAAGAAATTTTGTTTTCTAATCTCATAATAATATACCTCACGATAAATAAGTATACAGTATTAATTATGATTGGAAAATATCTATTCTAAGAAAATCTATTGAAAGCTGAACTTTTCTCAACTATAATCAAGTTAGGTTATGATT
This sequence comes from uncultured Proteiniclasticum sp., assembly GCA_964643785.1. Classification (GTDB taxonomy): domain Bacteria; phylum Bacillota; class Clostridia; order Clostridiales; family Clostridiaceae; genus Proteiniclasticum. Next base: position 48,081 of record CAZXUT010000005.1, on the reverse strand, counting down.
TATAACACTTAAAAAGAAATAGGAGGAAATATGATGAAAAGTTACGTATGTTTAGTATGCGGATATGTTTATGATCCAGCAGTTGGTGATGAAGACAACGGTATTGCTCCAGGAACTAGTTTTGAAGATCTACCAGAAGATTGGGTATGTCCACTTTGCGGAGTTGGCAAGGACCAGTTTGAGGTTGAGGAGTAAAATCCATATTGAAGCACCAGGCAAATGCCTGGTGCTTTTTCTTATCTCTATATTGATCTATTTAAATGGGGAGCTTCAACATGACCACATCATGTTGAAGCTCCCCTTATTGTATATGTTATCCGATTCTCTGTATGTAGGTTTTGTCTTGTCCCTCTTCTTGTCTGACATAAAAGTCTTCGCCAAGTTCTCGAAGCAGCAGTTCAGTCAGCTCTTCGTTACGCTTTTTGTCCATGGCTTCGACGCCTTCCAGTTTGTACTTCATATTCATCACTTCATATTTATTCTCACCCATGGTGTGGTAAGGCAGAAGTTCAACTTTATCCACATTGTTCAGGCCTCTGATTTTCTCAGCCAGATTTTTGATATGATCTTCTCCGTCTGTGATTCCAGGAACCACCACATGTCTGATCCACATCTTAGTGCCAGCTTCCTGAACGGCTTCTAAGAACTTCTTGGACTTATCTTCTTTCTGACCAGTAACAAAAAGATACTGCTTCGGATCCTCATGCTTGATATCAAAAAGAACAAGGTCTGTGTAACTTAAAATCTCAGCATAGTCGCCAAATCCATATCCAGCCGTATCAAGTGCGGTGTGGATACCCATTTCTTTGCATAACTTCAGATTTTCAAGTAGAAATTCCGGTTGCAGTAGTGGCTCACCGCCTGAAAAAGTGACGCCACCGCCTGATTTTTCAAAATAAGGTCTATATCTCTTTATCTTCTTGACAAGGTCTTGTGCTTCTACTTGGTTTCCATCGCCCATAAGCCATGTATCCGGATTATGACAATAAAGACATCTTAATTTGCATCCCTGCATGAATACAACTGTTCTTACGCCAGGTCCATCCACAAGTCCCATGCTTTCAATTGAATGTATTCTACCTTTCAAAGCCCTCACTCCTTGTTTAAATCATTTTTCACTCGTATTTCTTACATTTCCTCATGGAATGTTCTTGAAATAACTTCCATCTGCTGTTCTCTTGATAGTCTGTTGAAGTTTACTGCGTATCCCGAAACTCTGATGGTCAGTGTAGGATATTTTTCTGGATGCTCCATGGCATCTTCCAGTTTGGATCTGTTAAATACATTTACATTCAGATGATGTGCATCCTGTGAGAAGTACCCATCTAGTACAGAAGCCAGGTTACTGATTCTCTCTTTACCTGTTTTACCTAACGCATCAGGTACGATGGAGAATGTGTTGGAAACGCCGTCTTCACAAGTATCACAGTATGGAATCTTGGCTACACTGTTAAGGGATGCCAAAGCTCCTTCCATATCTCTTCCATGCATTGGATTTGCTCCAGGAGCAAAGGGTTCTCCTAATTTACGGCCATCTGGTGTTGAACCTGTTTTCTTGCCGTATACAACGTTTGATGTAATGGTGAGAACTGATAGTGTGTGTTTTGCATCTCTATAGGTTGCATGCTTTTTCAGCTCTTCTGAGAACTTTTCAACCATCTTCACTGCAATTTCATCTACACGGTCATCATCATTACCGTACTTAGGGAAATCTCCTTCGATATCAAAATCTGAAGTAATCCCTCTTTCATCTCTCTTTGGCATTACTTTCGCAAATTTGATTGCTGAAAGTGAATCTGCCGCAACTGATAATCCAGCAACTCCGAAGGCCATCAGTCTACCGATCTTTGTGTCATGAAGCGCCATCTGGCCTGCTTCATAAGCATATTTATCATGCATATAGTGAATGATGTTCATTGTGTTCACATAAAGCCCTGCAACGTATTCCAGTACTTTAGTATAATTTGCCAGTACTTTATCATAATCAAGAACTTCATCATTGATAGGATCAATACCCTCTATGACTTTCACACCTGACTTTTCATCTATACCACCATTAAGCGCATAGAGAAGAGATTTCGCAAGATTACATCTTGCACCGAAGAACTGCATCTGCTTTCCTAAAGTCATCGCAGAAACGCAGCAGGCAATTGCATAGTCATCTCCGTACATCGGTCTCATCAGATCATCGTTCTCGTATTGTATTGAATCTGTCTGTATGGACATATCTGCACAGAATTTCTTGAAGTTCTCAGGAAGGTTCTGTGACCATAATACAGTCATATTTGGTTCAGGTGCTGTTCCTAGATTGATCAGCGTATGCATAAATCTGTAAGATGATTTGGTAACCAGCGCTTTACCGTCCAGTCCAACTCCTCCGATAGATTCTGTAACCCATGTTGGATCACCTGCGAACAGGTCATCATATTCAGGTGTTCTTAAATGTCTTACTAGTCTCAGCTTTATGACGAACTGGTCGATAAGTTCCTGAGCATGTGCTTCATCAAGAATGCCTGATTTTAAGTCTTTTTCAATATAACAGTCGATGAATGTACTGGTTCTTCCCAGAGACATTGCTGCTCCGTTGTTTTCTTTAACCGCAGCTAAATAGCCGAAATAGACAAATTGAACTGCTTCATGTGCATTTTTGGCAGGTTTAGAAATATCAAACCCGTAGCTAGCAGCCATTTTCTTCATTTCCCCTAGTGCATTAATCTGCTCATTAACTTCTTCTCTTTGTCTGATCAGATCATCAAGCATAGGACCTGTAAGATTTTCAAGATCCTTTTTCTTTTCTTCAATCAGTCTATCTATACCATAAAGAGCAATTCTTCTATAGTCTCCTATAATTCTTCCTCTTCCATAAGCATCAGGTAGTCCTGTAATGAGTCCAGTTCTTCTCGCAGCTCTCATCTCTTTATTGTATGCGTGGAATACGCCTTCATTATGTGTCTTTCTGTATTTAGGAAATTCTTTCAGAATTGAGTCTGAAGCTGTGAAATCATATGCTTCTAATGACTGCTCAACCATTCTGAATCCGCCATAAGGATTAATGATTCTTTTTAGTGGAGCATCAGTCTGAAGCCCTACGATGGATTCATGATCCTTATCAATATATCCTGGTTTGAAATTATTGATTCCTGCAATATTCTCTTCGTCTACTCCAAGAACACCCTTCTTGATTTCTTCTACAATCAGTTCACTGGATTTTTCCCAGACCTTTAATGTGCTCTCTGTCGGACCTACAAGGAAAGACTCATCTCCCTCGTATAAACTGTAATTCTTCTGAATAAAATCTCTGACATCTATCTCGTTCTGCCAATTACCTTGAACAAATCCCTGCCATTCTGTATGCATTTGAATTCCTCCTAATATTTTATAACAGTTGCGCTATTTATTGACCAACTGTTTTATCTCTCAAATGCATTATACAACAACTTTCTCTTTTTGTTAATACCTAATCAATAATATTTATCATTGGTAATTAATATAAGATCTATGCCTTTATTGATTTTATGACCTGTTTTATAAAAATGACCTTAATTTAGCGTAAATACGGGTTAATCTAGTACAGATATAATACAATTACACTATTATTTATTATTTTGTACCATAATTAAGGACAGATTAAACAAAAAAATTTTTTTTATATTACAGATAATTTCTAATAATTTCTTTATAACATAATCCATATTCTTATCGCTTCGTATTTTCAGCAAAAATGAAACCATATTTATCTAAGCGTTTTCATTAGATAATAATATAACAACTTACTTAATATCTAGTACAGATTGCTTTTAACACCGAAGTTTTGTCCTAACTAATTGAACAGATTTCACATCTGAACCAGCACTATTCGCTCACATAATAAAAACCTCCCTAAATAAGGAAGGTCTGAAGCAATGTCTACATTATTTGATTTTCATAATCTGATCACGTGACATCCAACATTTTTTCGCCACGCGTTTTTTCTTTGGTCCATTGTCTTTCTCTTTCCTCAGTGCTGTTCGAAGAAGATTCTCGCCAAATGAAACAAATTTTCTTTCTATAGGATTCTCAATTTCATTGACAGTAAACCCTACCTTTCTGACTAGTTTATGAAGAAGCGTCACTGCTAACACGGCTTTGTAATCTGCATTTTCTTCTTTCTTCATATGTTCGCCGACCAGCTTCAGTTCTGAGTTCATCATAGCGAACAGACTTTCTGGGCTGGTATCAAGATTCGCTAAATTATCGTTGATGATATGTATCTGATAATACAGATCTCCTTTGTTGATCACAGTCCCATCTTCGATGCGGACAGGTTTTCCTTTATGTTTCAGTGGTACCAGATAAAGAAATCCCAGCGTACTTCCCGGAACCACTTTCCACCCTTGAATTTTTACAAATCTTTTATCATATGCTGATATAATTCGGCCTAATACTCTCATGTCTTCCTCCTTAAACTGAAGCGACTGTGCGATCTTCCACAAGCTTAACAAAATGATACCCTTGTTTTTTCATGATAGGAAGGGCAGTTTTCAAAGCGTTGATGGTTCTTTGAGGTGCATTTTCAGCCCCTCTTCCATCATGCAGAAGAATAATATCGCCAGGTTTCACTTTTTCTGTCAACGTTTTTACAATATGCTTTTCATCCACATACCTGCTCCAGTCTGAAGCATGTATAGACCATAGAACTGATTTGAATTTGTATTTTCTGATCAATCCCTCTGAAGCGATATGTACCAGTCCCCAGGGCGGTCTATAAAGATCTATCTTTATCCCCATGCTTTTCAATAGACTGTGAGATGTATTCATATCATTCTTTATCGTCTTATAGGAATGAAAAGGTGCACAGATATGCCTGTTGGCATGAAGACCGATTGTATGACCTTCCTTTACCATTCGGCTAATAAGTTCCGGATTATTTTTCGCTTTTTCTCCAAGAACAAAAAATGTCGCCTTAACATCATTCTTTTTCAGAACATCCAATAACTGAGGAGTATATCTTAGATCGGGACCATCATCAAATGTGAAAGCAATCCGCTTGTCTCCAGCGGATATATTTTTCATTACTTTCTTTGAGATATACCGAAAATGAATATTCGGTAAGACAGAATATATTAATAACGAGTAAATTAAAATCTTTTTCATATCCTCACCTTATACTCCACTATTTTTTCTATTTTTATTCTTCCTACTATTATAATCCAAAATATCAGACGAATTCTATTTAATCGTTAAAGTTATTTCCCAAAAAAATTAAGCAGCCAAAGGCTGCTCAATTGCACTTACGTGCCGAAAGTTACTTGACCTAGTATTTGACCCCACACTCGCCTGCTGGAGCTTTTGCTACCCGGACTTAACCTCTCACTACTAACCCTCTCATTTCTGGCAGGACTCACCTCTAAGCTGCACCATGATTGCCAGTACTTTGACTGACTTACGTGGATCCTTTTGCCTGCAACTGGCATGGACTATCAAGGTTACCCTTGAGCAACTACAAACATAACTTTCATTTACCAATTATAGCGATGTTGTTTTGATTAATCAAGTCATTCGTATAAAAAACCTTCATTTTATTATCTACGCGTTTATCTAATACTCTGTGTACTCCATTCTACAGAATTCTGGAAAAAGTGATGTACTTGCAAGCAACTCCTTCTCTTTTCATGAGTTCAAGACAATAAAGAACTGTACTGCCCGTCGTAAATACATCATCAATTACCAGTCCGCGTTTCCCCTTAAGTCCAGAAACTTTATTGTCTCTTATCGTAATTTTTCTTGCATTTAGTATACGCTCATCCCGTTCCAGCACTTTCTGCTCCTTGTCTGAAGGCTTGAAAAGCCCAATCACAGGAACTTTAAGCTCCTTTGCAATTCCTTTTGCTAAATAAGCACCATGGTCAAAACCAAGCTTTCTGACAGATGAAAGTGAAGATGGCGCATAAGTTATAAAATCAAAGGACTCTATCTCCACCGATAATTTTTCCAGAAAAAGCATAACCATCGTGTCTCCAGCAGAATATATAACTTTCTTTTTAAAGTTGGAAACCAGCGTTTTCGCACTTTCCCTATGCATATAGAGAGAAATTCCATCCTCTTCCTGGTTCAAGAATCCATTGTCATATGATTTAAAGGAGGCTCTGCAATCAATACAGAGCCCCTCATTAAATGTAAGACAGATAGGACATTTGAGTAACGGATAAAAAAAACTGGTTATCTTATTCAAAACCTTCATCCCAAAGCACCTTATTGAAATGTCTTGCCAAATCTCTTGTCTTTTCAATATCTCTTGTCACATTCTGGCAAAGCATAAGCACTTCGCCATTCAGTTCATCATAATACCCACTTCGAAGACACAGAAATATAAGTTCACGATACGAATACCTGTTTTCATCAGCTCCGTGTATGATAATCTCAAAATTCGTCTCCATATCCAAGTGATCGTCCAAATCATCCGTAATGAAGATATGAGGTTTAGAATCATCACCGCAAAGCTCCTTCATCGCTTTCGTTCCGATCTCATCCACATCATATATACAATTTTCAAGACTCTCATCGATTTTTGTCAAGAATCGCGCAACTTTCTTTTTTACTTTTTTATTCGTTGTTAAAAAGAGGACATTTCTCTTTTCAAACACAAACCAGAGTAAATATTCATACACCGATGTAGGCACAAACTCCTCCAGATTCAATCTGGTTTCTAAAATACGTGGCTCTGAGACAAACCCACTTTTGCCCTCCATTGGTATTTCAATGACTTTCATCCCCATGAATACAGTTTCAAACGAATAGGCAACCGCTTTCCTGCACCGAGGATAAATAAATCCGATCAGATGCTGCATTTCAGGTTTTTTGTGGACAGGAAATGAATTCACATCATCATAAACCACAAGTTCATATTCTTCTCTGACTCTTAACGCCTGAAGATAATCACAGATTACAAGGGACTCTTTTTCATTGATTTCCAGATCCTGATGCACGGAAATGGAGTCAAATCCGAGATATCGCATCGCTTTGACTATGAGCACCTTCTCCTTGTCCTCACCCGTTATGTAAAGAACTCTACCACCATCCTTCAGCACTTTTTCAATCAGGTCCTTAACTGGTTCTATACCCATATAAGGAACAGTTTTTATGTTGATCGCTTTTTCTGCAGAAGTCTCATACCAATTTAAAAGCTCAATTTTCTTTTCTGTTTTCATAAGTACCCCCGAATTTTCTTCCTTATTATGTTTCTTCAATGGTGACATTATCAAGCACACTCAAAATTCTGTATTTTAAAGATGTATGTCTTTCATAGGTTTTTGTATTTCTGATCATGTAGCTGAGCGCTTTTTTTGAACCCACAAGTACAAGAAGCTCCCTCGCTCTAGTTACACCCGTATAAATAAGATTTCTGCTCATTAAAAGAGGCGGCCCCATGAATACCGGTATGATAACCACTTTAAACTCACTTCCTTGACTCTTATGTATGGTTACAGCATAGGCAAGCTCCAGTTCATCAAGATCCTGCGCCTCAAACTCCACGATTTTGTCTTCATCGAAAAGCACTGATACAGTAGTGTCTTCCGTATTGATTGCTGTGACATACCCGATATCTCCATTGAAAATGCCCTGCCCTTCAGGCGGCTCACCAGATACTCTTTTCACTTTTTTCCATTTGATCATGTAATTATTCTTTGTCTGCATGACTTTGTCACCGATCTGAAAAACGGTAAAGTCATAACTCTTGTTATGAGGATTCAACGACTTCTGAAGTACACGATTCAGATTATGCACACCAAGTTCTCCTTTTCTCATGGGGGTCAGCACCTGAAAATCTTTCACTCTGTCCCACTTCTTATTGAACTTGGGTAATCTGCTCGTGATCAGCTCCACAAGTATGTCAAGAGACTCCTCCGGCCTGGTTCCGTTTATGAAGAAAAAGTCACTGTCTTTGGCATTCAACTGAGGCATTTCTCCTGTATTGATTCTATGTGCATTTGTCGTGATGTAGGACTCTTTTCCTTGCCTGTAGATAAATTGAAGTTTCACCACTTTAAAAGCTGTACTTTCAATTAGATCTTCAAGAACTCTTCCACTTCCCACCGAAGGAAGCTGGTCCACATCTCCTACAAGAATGAGTCTTGTCTTCGGTTTTATCGCTTTAAGAAGATTACTCATGAGCATCACATCAATCATGGATGCTTCATCAATGATGACAACATCACAACCTAATGTATGATCTTCATCAAAGAGAACTTCCTCATCTTCAGTGGCTACACCAAGGTCGATGAGCCTATGGATGGTTTTGGATTCACGACCTGTGGCTTCTGACATTCTTTTTGCGGCTCTTCCGGTCGGTGCTGCCATGAGCACCTTTTTCCCAGCGCGATCAAAAATTTCTAGAATGCACTTGATGATCGTGGTTTTACCAGTACCTGGTCCACCTGTTATTATTTCAATTCCATTTTTCACAGCACCAACTATAGCTTCAATCTGTTTTTCATGAAATGAAATACTGTTTTCTCTTTCAAAATCCATGATGTACTCTTCCACAGGCAGTTTCAGATCATCCACCTCGTCCAGAGCGAGACTTAAGATTCTTTTGGTCACTGATACTTCTGCATAAAGATAAGGAAGCGCAAAGATTCCATCAACTTCCTCCACTCTTTCCATTGCCAGTTTATTCGTCATGACTGAATGCATGATATTTTCCTCAATCAGAATCTCAGGCACTTCAAGCACCACCTTGCCTCTTTCTAGGAGCTCCTGTTTTGGAATGAATGTACTTCCTTGAGCACAGTACTCATTGACAATATGCCTGATTCCACTTTGTATACGAAAAGGCGAATCAATTTCGATGCCCAGATTTCTGGCGATTCCATCCGCTGTCTTAAATCCTATACTTGGTACTTCTTCAGAAAGAACATACGGATTCTGCCTTACCTTCGCAATCGCCTCGTTTCCAAAGACACGATAAATTTTAAGCGCCTGCTTGGGTGTTACGCCATAGCTTTGAAGAAACACCATGATGTTCTTCACTTCTCGTCCTTTGATATAGGAATCATAGATCAGTTTGATTTTCTTTTCCCCAATCCCTTCCAGTTCCATCAGCTTTTTTGTGTCATTTTCAATGATGTCGAAAATATCACCACCAAATTTATCCACAAGTTTCTTCGCTGTTATGGGACCAATTCCGGAAATGGAACCCGATGCAAGATATTTCTCAATTCCTTTCAGTGAATTCGGCATGACCTCCTCATAGGTTTCACACTTGAACTGTTTGCCAAAAGTTGCATGAACTACCCATTCCCCATGTAATGTGTAGGTCTGACCCACTGATATAAAGGGAAAAGTACCCAATGCAATGTGTATGTCTTTGTCGTCTTCTATTCTGAAAATGCAGAAGGCACTTTCTTCATTTTGAAATATGATGTCCTTAACAACACCTTCTAAACTCTCCATAACTACTCCCTTTATCCACTTCTAATCTTTTCATAGTTATATCATAATCTAAAAGGCCTTCGGTTTCCACATTTCCTGACATGGATTATTATAGGCAGTATCCAGAAGATTATTCATATACAGCTGGAAATTTTTTAAAAATTTAATGTATAATAAAAACAGAAGTTAAAAATCGGTTTAATCAATAAAAAATAAGAGGTGTAGATATGATATTTAAAGATTTTCAGGTGATTTTCACCGACAGGATAGAAAAGATGTCTGTCCTGATAAAAGATGGCAAAATCAGGAGCTTCAATCCGGATTTTTCTCAAGATGAGGTCATAGAAGGAGAAGGAAGATACCTGTCTCCAGGTTTCATCGATATTCACATTCATGGAGCAGGTAATCACGACACCATGGAAGGCACTTTCGAAGCACTTGAAATAATATCAACAACCATTGCAGAGCATGGCACTACCACATTTTTACCTACCACAATGACAGTGGATGTGAAAGAAATCAGAAAAGCTGTTGAAGCTATAAAGGATGCAAGTGGAAAAGTTACAGGAGCATCCATCGGAGGCGTCCATCTCGAAGGACCATTTATCAGCAAAGATGCCATAGGTGCACAAAATCCGAATTATGTCATCAGAGCATCAATAGAGTCCTTTAAGGAAATGGTGGGAGAACATACAGACCTGATTAAAAACATCACCATGGCTCCTGAAATAGAAGGTGCTCTCGAGCTTATTCCTTACTTACGGGAAAATGACATCAACGTGTCCATGGGACACACCGTAGCCACATACGATCAGGCTATGGAAGGAATCAGAGCAGGAGTGAATCATTCTACTCATCTCTTCAACGCCATGACCCCATTTACTCATAGAAGTCCAGGCGTTGTAGGTGCGATTTTCGATTCAGACATCACAACAGAAACCATCTCAGATGGGATTCACGTAAGTTATCCTTCCCTTAGAACCGCCTATAAAATCAAAACATCTGATAAAGTTCTTCTGATCACCGATGCCATGATGGCGTGTGGCATGCCTGATGGCACCTATACACTGGGAGGACAGGATGTCTTTTCCAAAGACGGTGCTGCAAGGCTTTCATCAGGCGCTCTGGCAGGCTCTATCCTCACCATGGATAAAGCGGTGAAGAATGTTTTTGAGCATACCGACTTCCCTCTCCATGAAGTGGTCAAAATGGCTACATATAACGGTGCTTTGTTCATAGGCGCAGAGAAGAGTAAAGGTAAAATCGCACTTAATTATGATGCGGATCTTCTCATTCTCTCAGAAGACCTTTCTGTCGAGCATGTATTCATCCAGGGAAAACAGTTCAAGTAGTAGTATGCCCGTTGCTTCATTTTGGTGGAGTGGCGGGCTTTTTTACGGTATTTATGAACCAGCATCCAGATGAACCCTTGTCTGAATATTTAAATAAACATGAAGATTTGAAGATGCAATATCATTGCAATGATTTTGATACTAATATTAAGATATAGTGTTATACAATATCATTATAAATCCCTATTAAACATCAAGGAGGTGAACGGAAAACATCACAAAGGTCTGATGTTTTCTAAAACCATGAAATTCATAGAAAGAATGAAGGGCCAATTTGCAGGACTTGGAGACAGTTTTATGAGATATCCTGTCACCGCGATTCTATCGATCACATTGATGATTATTCTCATTATCCAGAACGAAAGAAACATTGATGGTATCTATGAGACAGAAATGCTTCGAAGACTTGCCATGACAGTCGCCATCGGAATGCTTGCAAGTATATCTTTAAAACACTTACAGGAAAGATTCTGGCAAAATAAGCCTGGTCTGATCATCGTAGTCCCTCCAGCAATTCTGATCATGGGACTTTATTACTTCTTTTTCACAGAGGAAATGAATAGCATCAACGGAATCCGCTTTATAGGATTAATTCTGACACTGATCATAGCCATTTTTTATACGCTGAAATTAAAGGAAAATGAGGATTACGAACCTTATGTCATCAGAATCTTTTACGGATTCTTCATCACCGTCCTCTATTCCGGTGTACTTTATTTCGGTATATCCGCAATTATTTTTACCATTAACGCTTTGTTTGATGCAGAAATCGATGGAAAATGGTTCTTCTATTTCTTCCTGATGGTGACTTTCATCTTCGGTGCTTTGATGTTTTTATCCAAGCTGCCTAGGAAAGAGGAATCTTATAAAGAGTATAACTATTCAAAAGCCCTGAAAATACTTCTGCTTTATATCGTGATTCCGCTGATCACCATTTATACAGGCATCCTTTATGTATATTTCATAAAGATCCTGGTTACTCAGGAATGGCCTAGAGGACTGGTGTCAAACCTTGTTCTGTGGTACGCCGTGGTATCAGCCGCAGTCATATTCTTCATCACACCGATTCTAGAAGAAAATAAAGTGGCGCAGCTTTTCAGAACCTGGTTTCCTAGGATTCTACTTCCGATTCTTCCAATGATGTTTGTGTCTATCGGAAAGAGAATTATGCAATACGGAGTGACCGAAAACAGATACTTTGTGGTGCTGCTGGGTATTTGGGTCCTGCTCATTATGATTTATTTCATCGCTAAAAAAAGACTCTCCAATATATTCATCCCTGTCAGCTTGTCAATCTTCGCACTGGTGTCCATACTAGGGCCTCTGTCAGCTTTCAGTGTATCAAGCTTCAGCCAGAACCAGCGATTCACTGCTCTACTGGAAAAGAATGATATGCTTCAGTCAGGGGAAATCCAGCCAGGTACGAATGTACCTGAAGAAGACCGCAGGAACATCTCCAGCATCGTCAACTACTTTGATGTGAGAGATCCAAGTAAGCTGAAATACATTGATGATGATTTCAAGTATGAGGATTTTGAAAGCGTATTCGGATTTAAAAGAGAAGATTATTACTTCAATTATCCGGAAACGAACTACATCTATCTTAGTACAGAAATGGATAGAAACGGTATTGATATCAAGGGCTATGATTATCTCTACACTGTTAATTACAACACAGAAACCGTTTCGACTGATGGTATAGCTATAGAACTGAAGAACGCGACTAATCTTATTGTCACTTTGAATGATGAAGTACTGATGGATGAGGATTTAACAGCCGATATCATGACTATCGTAAATGAAAATGAAAATAAGATGGAAAAGGCTCAGATCGCATACGAAGATTCCATCATCCTGAAAGAGAATGACAGAGTTTCCGTTAAGCTTATTATCAGAGAGCTTTCCGGAAGAAAATCTGATGAAAGCAACCTTGATTTTGACTACATCAACTTCTACATTCTTCTACAGGTGAAAAACTGATGAAGTAACACAATACCGACAGAAAAAGCCTCAGTCCGCTCTATCAAAATAGAGTGACTGAGGCTTTTTTATGTTGAGGTCCATACTTGGCACCTATAGCTGACTTTATCTCTTGCTGTCTCTATTATGCTAATTCAGGCAGGAGCTTTCTGATTTCATCCACCTTGTCCAGTTTCTCCCATGTAAGATCCAGATCATCTCTTCCGAAGTGACCATATGCCGCTATTTTTCTGTAAATCGGTTTTTGAAGATCCAGATCCCTGATGATCGCACCTGGTCTGAGATCAAATATTTTCCCAATCACTTCAATGATACGCTCATGAGATACTTTTTCGGTTCCGAATGTAAATACTTCAATGGAGATTGGTTTTGCTACACCGATAGCATAGCTCAACTGAATTTCAATCTTGTCAGCAGCACCTGCCGCCACAAGATTCTTCGCAACCCATCTCGCTGCATAAGCTGCGGATCTGTCTACCTTTGTTGGATCCTTTCCTGAGAAAGCTCCTCCGCCGTGTCTGCCATATCCTCCATAAGTATCAACGATGATTTTTCTTCCAGTTAATCCGGAATCACCCTGTGGTCCTCCAACGATGAACTTTCCTGTTGGATTAACATAGATCTTCGTATCGGCATCCATCAGATTTTCAGGCACTACAGCATTGATCACGTGCTCGATAATATCTTTTCTGATTTCCTCTTGCGTCACTACAGAGCTGTGCTGTGTTGAAACAACTACGGCTTCCACTCGTACAGGCTTATCCATTTCATCATATTCTATGGTCACCTGGGTTTTCCCATCTGGTCTCAGATAGATCAGTGTCCCGTTCTTTCTAACTTCTGCAAGCTTTCTGGCGAGCTTCTGTGCCAGATTGATTGGCATAGGCATATAATCTTCTGTTTCATTGGTTGCAAAACCGAACATCATACCCTGGTCTCCTGCTCCAATCTGAAGCATAGCGTCATGGTCACCCTCACGGCTCTCTAGAGAGGCATCAACACCCTGAGCGATATCTGGAGACTGCTCATCAATTGAAGTCAGCACAGCGCACGTCTCGGCGTCAAAACCGTACTTGGCACGAACATATCCGATCTCCGTCACAGTTCTTCTGACGATCTTTGGAATATCCACATAGCAGCTTGTCGTGATTTCTCCCATGACCATCACCATACCGGTTGTCACTGCTGTTTCACAGGCTACTCTAGCTTTCGGGTCCTGTTCAAGTATGCTATCTAATATGGCATCGGATATCTGATCACAGATTTTATCCGGATGTCCTTCTGTTACAGATTCTGAAGTAAATAATCTTTTCATTTTTTCCTCCTTTTTTTGGACAAATAAAAAACCTCTTCACAATAAGAAGAGGTGTCGTTAATTCTACATCTCTCTTATCTTGCAGCTTATAGCTGTAGGAATTGGCACCACGTATTTCTACAGGTTGCCGGGTTTCACAGGGCCCATTCCCTCCACCTCTCTTGATAAGAGTATTCAATTTTTTTCATGAAAAAAGACAGCAATTGAAACAATTGTGTCTTTTATGGTGGAGGAGAGTGGATTCGAACCACTGAAGCAACTTGCAACAGATTTACAGTCTGCCCCCTTTGGCCACTTGGGTACTCCTCCCTATCAGTGTACAACTGCCTATTAATAGTATAACACTCTTAGGATTTTGTCAATAACATTTGCTTGTATTGTTCATTGGGTATAATGGTGGAGGAGAGTGGATTCGAACCACTGAAGCAACTTGCAACAGATTTACAGT
>CAZXUT010000005.1:0-33475 GCA_964643785.1 uncultured Proteiniclasticum sp. | reverse complement strand
CTGCCCCCTTTGGCCACTTGGGTACTCCTCCTGAATGTGGAGCTGGTGAATGGAATTATAACCATCAACCTGCTGATCAAAATCAGCTGCTCTACCATTGAGCCTTACCAGTAAATGAACTGACAAAGACTAGTATATAGCCTAGACGATTATATTTCAAGGGTTTTTTACAAAATAAAGTTAAAAAAAAGTTCAAATACCTGCCAATAATTTGATTGATCTTTTCTATCAATACAGACTTCGCAACAAGTGATTCATAGCAGATAGGCAAACACGTTGAGCCTGTTCTATCTTCTATACAGTAACCTCATTTGTTCAAGTCAAAACCCTATCTGCTTCTACATTGTGACCCTCTGGATTCTCTTGTCTCATGATACTAAAAAACTCCCTTATGTCAGACAGTCTTCATAAAAACCATCTGTCATAAAGGAGCCTGTAATTTTTCAGAAATTACAAATCTCGAATTTTATTTTGTACCGAACAGTCTATCCCCAGCATCTCCAAGTCCTGGAACGATGTATCCATGCTCATTGAGTTTCTCATCAATAGAAGCGATGAAAATATCAACATCAGGATGCTTTATTGATAGAGCCTTTAAACCTTCAGGCGCAGCTACTATGCCTACAAACTTGATGCTCTTGGCACCTCTTTTCTTCAGCATGCTTATTGCATCGATGGCTGATCCACCTGTTGCAAGCATGGGATCCACTACGATGACTTCTCTTTCCTCGATGTCCTTTGGTAGTTTACAGAAGTATTCCACCGGCTGCAGTGTACTTTCGTCTCTATATAATCCTATGTGCCCGACTTTTGCGGCAGGAACAAGCTTGAGCATTCCATCTACCATGCCGATACCAGCTCTTAGAATAGGTACGATGGCCAGTTTCTTTCCTGTAATGATCTTACAATGGGCAACCGCTACAGGTGTCTCAATATCTACATCTTCCATCGGCAGATCTCTTGTAACCTCATAAGCCATAAGGGTCGAAATTTCTTCCACCACTTCTCTGAATTCTTTGGACCCTGTGTTCTTATCTCTTATGATGGCCAACTTATGTAATACCAAGGGATGATTGATTTCAACTATTCTGCTCATTTATTATCCTCCTCAAGTTCTAAATATTTTTCTTCCAGCTGAGTGATTTTATCTATTCGTGACTGATGTCTTCCACCTTCAAATTCCGCACCTAAGAAAGTATCTACTATGTCCAGAGCAAGTGCTTGACCAATCACTCTCTCGCCCATAGTAAGGATATTCGCATTATTATGTTCTCTGGATGCATGAGCACTGAATGTGTCATGACACAGAGCGGCTCTGACGCCCTTGACTTTGTTTGCGGCAATGCCGATACCTATTCCGGTACCGCATATAAGAATACCAAAATCATACTTTTTGTCAACTACATTTAAAGAAACTATTTCCGAGATATCCGGATAGTCACAGGACTCTCTGGTATAAGTGCCAAAGTCTTTGACCACATATCCCTTCTTCTCCAGATGTTCCCTTACTGACTCTTTTAAGCTGACACCACCGTGATCTGAACCAATTGCAATTTTCATTTCTACCTCCTGAATTTTTCAAACTCTGTAATCGTATGAATCAATCTTCTTATTTCTATGAAAGTTTCGAGATACATTTCCTCATCCATGCCATAGGGGTCTAAAACATCGCCTGTTTCACCCGCAAGCTCTTTCAAGGTATAAACTCTCTCTCCTCCATAACGCCTCTTCACTTCTCTTTTTTGAGCTTCTGTCATGGTGATGATATATTCTGCATCTGCGAGGTCTAGATCCATTAACTCTTCTGCTTCCCTATCCTCATCATATCCATATTCTCTTCGTAATATTTCCTTCGCTTCCTTGGAAATTGTACTGCCCCTTTGAATAAAAAGTCCGCGAGAGGTCGAATTCGCTTTTTGATAGGTTTCATTAAAAACCACTTCTGCCATTGGACTTCTGCAAGTATTTCCTGTACATACAAATAATACTTTCATATTTACACCTCTACTATATTGAATCCGGATGCTTTCTTTAACCGATTCATGATTGCCACCCCGACACCTTCTTCAGAAAAGCCCTCCGCTAAAATCACATCAACATTCAGATCATCAAAAGTCCTCAATCCCTCAAAAAGGTTTCTTGCTATTTCAGAGGAATTATTCTCACTTCCTAAAGAAATGAACCTGATATTCTCTTTATTATACATCTTCTCTCGCTCTTTTGGAGCAAGAATTCCCACAATTTCCCCAAGTTTCTGATGGTTCTTCGATAACTCGACGATCCTCTTCTTAACCAGTTCACTGTCTCCTGTGATGATAAATAATGGGGCTTTTGGTGCATAGTGTCTATATTTCATCCCTGGTGCTTTGGGTATTTCCTTCTCATCAGCTCTTGTCATAGCCTCATCATATACGATATCCTGATCAATCTTATGAACATCGTCATAAGTGATGTAACCTGGGCGTAACAGGCGTGGAGGAAAAACACTGTAATCTATGATGGTGGATTCGAGACCGACGATAGAGCTCCCGTCACCAATGATCATGTCAACTTTACCATCAAGATCTTCTACACATCGCCAGAAATTCGTAGGACTGGGTTTTCCAGATATATTCGCAGAAGGCGCCGCAATAGGGCAGCCTGCAGCTTTAATCAGAAGCCTTGCTGTCTCATTTGAAGGCATTCTGATCCCAACCGTATGAAGCCCTGCACTGGTCTCCATGGGAATAAGGTCAGTCTTCTTCAGAATGATCGTCAGCGGTCCTGGCCAGAATTTATTCATCAGTTCCTGGGCTTTATCAGGAATTTCTGCTGCATAGGCTGAGAGATCATGATCTGCTACATGGATGATCAGAGGATTGTCCTGAGGTCTCCCTTTCGCTTCAAAAATCTTTTTCACAGCCTCTTTATTGAGCGCATCGGCACCAAGACCATAGACTGTTTCTGTCGGAAAGGCTATAACGCCTCCCTTTTTGATGATTTCCGCACCCTTTTCAATGGCTTCCATATCTATTCTATTTTCGAAATTAATCTTAATTGTTTCCATTTTTTCTCCAAAAATGGGGACAGTAAAACTGCCCCCTACACATTAATTGTCTCTATTACCCAGAGCTTTCAGTTTTTCCGCTTGGTCATATCTGATAAGGGAATCAAACATTTCTTCCATATCACCATTTAAAAAGGCTTCCAGTTTATACAGTGTCAGATTGATTCTGTGATCTGTCACTCTACCCTGAGGATAATTGTAAGTTCTGATTCTTTCGGAACGATCCCCTGTACCTACCTGAGATCTTCTTTCATCTGCTATACCCTTATGTCTTTCCTGCTCGGCAATTTCATATAGTCTCGATCTTAATATTTTAAGTGCCTTTTCCTTGTTCTTCAGCTGTGATTTTTCATCCTGAACCGCCACCACAAGACCCGAAGGAAGATGTGTGACACGGACAGCTGAATCTGTTGTATTAACGGACTGTCCTCCATTACCGGAAGATCTGTACACGTCGACTCTGATTTCGTTCATGTTGATCTGAACGTCTACTTCATCCACTTCAGGCAGCACAGCTACCGTTGCAGTAGATGTGTGGATTCTACCTGAGCTTTCAGTATCTGGAACTCTCTGTACTCTGTGAACTCCTGATTCATATTTCATCAGAGAATATACACCCTGCCCCTTAACCATGAACACAACTTCCTTGAATCCACCGATGTCAGTTTCATTCAGACTCATAATCTCAACTTTCCATCTCTTACTTTCAGCATATTTACAATACATTCGGTAGAGGCTATGGGAAAACAGAGCGGCTTCGTCACCACCCGCACCTCCACGGATTTCAACGAAAACATTCTTATCATCATTGGGATCCTTCGGAAGAAGCATGATCTGGAGCTCAGACTCAATGGCTTCGAGCTGCGCCTTGATTTTTCTTACATCCTCATTGATCATTTCTCTCATTTCCTGATCGTCCTCAGTCTGAAGCATTTCCATATTCGAATCCAGCTCTTCCTTCAGTCCTCTGAACTCACGGTATCTCATAACGATTGCTTCAAGATCTGAATGTTCTTTCACAAGCTTCTGCCAGTTTTCCTGGTCTGCTATTACACTCGGGTCACTAATACGCATGGTAAGCTCTTCATACTTACCTTCTACAAAACTTAATCTATCTAACATTATTTTCTCTCCTTTGTTTAACTGATTCGAAAATTAACGTCAGTAAGCTAAGTCTCCGGAATAAGTTCTCCTGAAACTACGCGATGATGACCTGAAAGATCTTTCAGCGTTATTATATTTTTAAATCCATTGTCTTTTAACATATTTTCCACCTCTTGACTCTGGTCATAGCCGATTTCAAAGATCAGCATACCATTTTCCGTCAGATGTTCTTTTGCACTTTTTGTGATTTTGTCATAGAAATCCAGACCCGTAAGCCCTCCATAAAGAGCAGTATGAGGCTCATATTCCTTCACTGACACCAACAACACTTCCATATCTTTTTCATTGATATAAGGAGGGTTGCTGACGATCAGTTCATATTTTTCATCAATCATTTCGAAAAGATCTGATTCAATGAATTTCACACGATCCGCAACATCCATTTGCTCTGCATTTTCTACAGAGACGGAAATTGCCTCTTTATTTATATCAGAAAGTGTAACATTTGTAAATTCCAAAATTCCTGCGATGGATAATCCGATGGCTCCGGATCCTGAACATAAGTCCAGCACCTTCTTGTACTTCTTTCTCTTTATGGCTTCTATGGCCGTCTCCACCGCTATCTCCGTATCCGGTCTGGGAATCAGTGTATTTTCATTCACTTTGAAACGAAACCCCATAAATTCTTTGTATCCCGTAATATAAGCGATCGGCATCCCTTTTTCTCTCAACGCAAGCTTATGCAGGTAGTCACTTTCTTCCACATCATTTAACACAATCTCACGATGTGTCAGCAGAAACACCTCATCTTCTTTCAGTACTTCTTTTAAAAGAACTCTTCCATCTAAAGAAGGACTTTCCGAAATATCTTTCAGTTTTTCCACTGCAAGCCTTATCGCTTCACCAATTGTAAGCATTTAAACCAACCCTTCTGCTTCCTTCAAAGCTCTGATAGAAACTTCCAGCATATCATCCAGAGGTTCTTTTGTTGTGAGTCTTTGAAGCATCATGCCTGGATAAGCGACGATCTTCTGAACGGGTCCTTTTGTCCTGCCAAGCCATCTTAGTATTTCATAAGTGATTCCTGAAATAAGTGGAAGTAAGAGTATTCTGATGACAATTCTCATAAGAGGATTTGTCCATCCAGTAAAACTGAACACAATGATGCTCACAGCCATGACAAGAAACATGAAGTTTGTGCCGCATCTCTCGTGGAATCTCGTGCAGGTTCTGGCGTTGTCCACTGTCAGTTCCAGTTCATTCTCGTAACAGGTTATCGCTTTATGTTCTGCGCCATGGTACTGAAACACTCTATAGATATCTTTCATTTTACTGATCCCGTAAAGATACCCTATAAAGATACTCAGTCTTATGATCGCTTCTATTGCATTCAGCCCTAGATGAGGCAGATCATAACTTCTAAGTAGACCCGTTATCAGCGTAGGTACCACAAAAAACAGCAGTATGCTTAAACTTAAGCTGAAAATCATCGTAATTGTTTCTATGATCTTTTCACCTTTATCACCGAATTTCTCTTTTAAAAATCGGTCGAATTTAGATGGTTCTTCATCTTCACCGAATATGGATGCTGACCAGTTTAAGCTTTTGATTCCTATTTTCATGGAATCAACCAGGGCTACAGCACCTCGTATCAAAGGCCAGCGCAGTATTTTGTATTTCTGTGAGAGTGGAACTGTATGATCATGATTCACCACGATATTTCCTTCCGGGTTTCTCACAGCAGTGGCAATACCTTTAAGGCCTCTCATCATGACCCCTTCGATAACCGCCTGTCCTCCGACTGTTGTATTTCTCATCTATTCACCAAATCCTTATTTAACCTTATTCTTTTCTTTCGCTTTTTTTCTGTACTTAAAATAGCAGTCTGCACATAATGACTGATATTCCACATCTCCAACCATGTCTATGGCAACCTGTTCACCTTCAAAAACGAATTCTCCGTTGATTTTTCTTCCATTTAAGAGCGCTTTCTTTCCACAGGTGCAGATTGTTTTGAGCTCTTCGATACTGTGCGCAAGAAGAAGCAGCCTCTCACTGCCTTCAAAGCCGTTCATGAGAAAATCTGTTCTTAGTCCATAGCATATCACAGGCACCTTAAGAATTACTGCAACTTTTAGAAGCTCATCAATGTGCTTTGCTCTTAAAAATTGTGCCTCGTCAACCAGAATGCAACTGATTTTCCCTTCACTCTGAATCCACTTTTCTGTCACTTCATAAAGATTATCCTCATCCCTGACAGCGAAATCAGCTGTTCTAACCACGCCTAATCTTGAAACAAGCTGGTTCCCACCCTTTGCATCCACCTGAGGCTTGAAAATCTTGACTTTCATACCTCTTTCTTCATAATTGTATGCGACCTGCATTAGGTTAGTGGACTTCCCGGAGTTCATTGCTCCGTACCTGAAATAAAGTTTACTCATTTTATAATTCTCCTAACTTCTTAATACCCAATATATTATAACACCTCCCACTCTCATAATCTATATTATTGTTGACGCCTCTATTTCTTAGTGTTAGAATTAAATAGTTAAAAAAAGATGAAAATGAGGTGAATTAAATGAAAGAAGGCATACATCCAAGTTACAACTCAGAAGCTGTTGTTAAGTGTGCATGTGGAAACACATTCGTTACTGGTTCAGTAAAGGACGAACTTAAAGTTGAAATATGCTCGAAGTGCCATCCATTCTTCACAGGTAAGCAGAAGAATGTTGATGTGGGCGGTAGAGTTGATCGTTTCAACAAGAAGTTCAACATCACTCCTGTAAACGAAGAAGAATAGAATCTTCATTTAATCAAGGATCACTTGTGATCCTTTTTTATTTTGCAGAAAAAATCAGGGAGAAGGCTGTGTCAATGCACACAAGTCTTCTCCCTGCCCCTTTTTTTTCTGATTTAGTCAAGTCCCAGCTCTTCAGCCAGCTCATTGAGATAAGTCCATCTCTCCATGGCTTCCTCAAGCTCTTTTTCTATCCCGTTCTTTTCTTCCATCAGCCTATTCAATTTTTCGAAATCCGTAGCGAATTTTTCAATTTTTCCATCAACGTCTTCCATTTTCTGTTCGAGGTCTGCTATTCTAGCATCGATGCCCTCAAACTCCCGCTGTTCCTTGTAGGAGAACTTCCTGGACTTCTCTTTATTCCTCGGCTTTACCGTTGACGCCTTATCTTTCTTACTCTCTTCTTCTTTGTCTTTAAGGGCTTTCTTTTCTTCGTAATCCGAATAGTTTCCAAAAAGAATCTGAACCCTTCCATCTCCTTCGAAAGAAAATATTTTCTCTGCTACACGATCTAAAAAATAACGATCATGTGAAACAGTGATCACAGCACCTGGAAAACTTTCCAGATAGTCCTCCAGCACTGAAAGTGTGGCAATGTCCAGATCATTAGTAGGCTCATCCAAAAGAATCACGTTGGGTTTTTCCATGAGTATTCGAAGAAGCATAAGTCTTCTTTTTTCCCCACCGGACAATCGACTGATTTTTGTCCACTGCTCTTCAGGCGGAAACAGGAATGTTTCCAGCATCTGAGATGCTGTTACCTTTCCGTCTTCTGTATCAATGATTTCCGCAGCCTCTTTGATGAACTCAATGACTCTCATCTCTTCATCCATGATGGTATATTCCTGGGAGAGATAGGCAATCTTCACCGTTTCACCAATTTCAATGTTTCCACTATCTGGATCGATTAATCCAGCAATCATTTTTAAGAAAGTGGATTTCCCTATGCCATTTTCACCTATGATACCAATACGGTCATCCTTCAGGACATTATAGCTGAAATCCTTCATGAGAATCAGATCCTCATATGCTTTAGAAATAGAGGATATTTCTATGATCTTCTTTCCCAATCTGCTTGAGACCGTTTTGATCTCCACATCTGATCCTTCAGTATAAGCCTCCTGGTTTTTCAGATCCTCAAATCTGTCGATTCTCGCCTTCTGTTTTGTAGTTCTTGCTTTGGCTCCTTTTCTGATCCATGCCAGTTCGCTTTCCAGAAGTTTCTTTCTCTTTCTGTCAGCCACTTCCTGGAGCCCCTGCCTCATGGCTTTCATCTCCAGAAACTTCGAATAGTTGACTGGATAGCTGTAAACGGATCCCCGGTCAATTTCTAGGATTCTATTGGTCACTCGTTCAAGAAAATATCTGTCATGAGTCACCATAAGAAGTGCACCTCTTCTGTCCTTAAGATACCCCTCTAGCCATGCAACCGTATCGTTGTCAATATGGTTCGTAGGTTCGTCCAGAATCAGAAGATCGCTGGGTGTGATCAGAGAAGTGGCCATGGCTACTCTCTTTTTCTGTCCACCGGAGAGTTCTCCGATCTTTTTGTCAAATTCAGTGATGCCAAGTTTCGTCAGAATGGTCTTCGCTTCAGATTCCAGAGACCAGGTATCCAGCGCATCCATTTTTCCAGTGAGCTTTATAAGCTCTTCCTGAAACTTCTTGTTCAGAGGATCCTTTTCAGTTTTTCTCAGCGCTTCCTCATACGCTCTTAAGGTTCTGAGCTCCTCGATGTCTCCACTGAAAACCTGATCCAGAACAGTAAGTTCTTCATTAAAATCAGGTTCCTGGGACAGATACATAATCCTTGCGTTACCGACGCGCTGCACTGAACCTGTGTCGCTCGGTATAACCCCTGCGATGACCTTCAAGAGAGTGGATTTACCCGTTCCATTGATGCCGATGATTCCGATTTTATCTGTATCTAAAAGAGTCAGAGTCACTTCTTCAAAAAGCTTCTTTTCTCCAAAATTCTTTGATATATTTTCAACTGTTATGATATTCAAGATGATTCTCCTTCGTGGTTTAATCTATCCCTAATCATACAACATATCAAAAATCTTTGATAGACTGCTTTTTCAGGCAGATTAAAAAGTTCCCTAGAAAGAGCGTACTAAACCTGCTCTTTCTGGGAACTTCAATTAAATCAGATCAGCGAAAATGTATTATGCCATCAGTACTTCGATGTCTTCATCCACTTCACCGATCGGGCTGATACCAAATTTCTCTACAAGAACATTCGCTACATTCGGAGAAAGGAAAGCTGGAAGTGTTGGTCCAAGATGGATATTCTTGACACCAAGATGCAACAGTGCAAGCAGCACTATAACAGCCTTCTGTTCATACCATGCAATATTGTAAGCAATTGGAAGATCATTCAGATCGTCCAGCCCGAAGATCTCCTTGAGCTTCAATGCGATGACAACAAGGGAGTAGGAATCATTACACTGTCCAGCATCAAGCACTCTAGGAATGCCATTGATGTCCCCTAGTTCAAGTTTGTTATATCTGTATTTCGCGCAACCCGCTGTGAGTATCACAGAATCCGTTGGAAGCTTTTCTGCGAACTCAGTATAATAGTTTCTGCTGTTCATTCTACCATCGCAGCCTGCCATAACAACAAACTTTCTGATGGCTCCACTCTTCACTGCGTCAACAACCTTGTCAGCCAGTGCAATTACCTGTGCATGAGCAAATCCGCCGACGATTTTTCCAGACTCGATTTCTGTCGGTGCATCCAGTGTCTTCGCCATTTCAATGATGGATGAGAAGTCTTTTGCTCCATTTGCATCCGCTTCTATATGTGCGCATCCAGGAAAACCTGAAGCCCCCGTAGTGAAAATTCTATTTTTTAGAGTTTCATTTCTTGGTGGAACGATACAGTTTGTTGTAAAGAGAATTGGTCCATTGAAAGATTCAAACTCTTCAACCTGTTTCCACCATGCGTTACCGTAGTTTCCTACAAAATTATCAAACTTCTTGAATTCAGGATAGTAGTGAGCAGGAAGCATTTCACTATGAGTATAGACATCCACTCCTGTTCCCTTTGTCTGCTCAAGAAGCTGCATCAGGTCTGTCAGGTCATGTCCTGATACTAATATAGCAGGCTTGTTGCTTACACCGATGTTCACTTCTGTCATCTCCGGATTACCGAACATGGAAGTATTTGCATCATCAAGAAGCGCCATAGCACTTACGCCAAGCTCTCCTGTCTTTAATGTAAGCGCAACCAGATCATCTGCACTCAAGGAATTATCAAGTGTAGCAGCCAGTGCTTCATAGGAGAATCCGTAGATATCCTGATTTTCTTTTCCGATATTTAAAGCATGATGTGCATATGCAGCCATTCCTTTTAAGCCGTATATGATAAGTTCTCTTAAAGATCTTACATCTTCATTTTTTGTGGAAAGCACGCCAATAAGCTTTGCTTTTTTCAGCATGGAATCTCTATCAGTCACAGTAAATGAAGCCGCATCAGTGTACTTATCTAAATTCGAAAGAGTTTTAAGTTCTTCTCTATAACCGATCATTTTGTTGATCTGATTTTCTATCGCATCTTCATCAAAGTTTGCATTGGTGATGGTCATGAAGAGTGAATTCATCACCTCATGATTGATTTCACTGATTGAAGCTGCATTCAGATTACCTCTTACAACTATCTGTGAAACACCTTTCAGTGTATAAATCAGAAGATCCTGAAGATTTGCCACTTCCGGATTTTTTCCGCAGACACCGATGATTTCACACCCGGTACCCTTGGCTGCTTCCTGACACTGAAAACAGAACATATTAGGTTCAACATTATTTGACATAAACTTATCCTCCTTAAAAATATAACTGTTTGTATTCTTTTTATATTTCAGCAACAGCTGAAATACACTTGCATTGGATCCTGAATTTCAATTTATTAATATGCATGGGTCAGATGGATGTTTTATTACACAAAACTCGTATATCAACCTGTTATTCATAAAACTTGGCAATCTAGGCGATATATTCACATATTAATTCTGAGTTGTTTACTAGGATTACAAAATTGATTATAATAGAACAGGAAAGTAAAAACCGTAACATCTGTTACACTTTTAATAATAATTTGTTTTTCAGCAGATTCTTTTTTACTGCTTCTAGAAACAGTTCATATGAGTCTATATAAAAATGCACCCAGATGATACACATAGTAAACGAAAGATAGCGAGGTTAGAAAATGGAAATCAACATGGAAAACTTACGAAAGAACTCATTATTCCAGAATATGAGCGAAGAAGAAATCAGAAATATATTGGATCTTAAAAGCTGTGTACAGGAAACCTACGAGAAGGATACCATTGTCATCGAAGAGAAAGAGGACTGCGATACCATCGGATTTGTTCTGGAAGGCAATCTGACGATTCAGCAATATGGATTGGATGGTGATGCACTGACCATAAACGTCTTCAGACATGGAGATTGCTTTGGTGCACCTCTGCTCTTCACTGATCGGGCGAAATATCCTTTCACCCTGGTCACTTCCTCAAAAAGCACCGTACTTTTCATCTCATTCGAACAGATGAGATCCATGCTGGAAAGAAGTAAAACTTTTAACATCAATTATCTGACCTTTTTATCAAATCATATCTTCGTGTTAAAGAACAAAATAAAGATCCTTGCTCATCATGATGTGCGATCCAGACTTATGATTTATCTTTCAAGAGAAATTGAACTGGCCGGAAACACCACATTCAAGATGCGACACAAAAAAATAGAAATCAGCGAAATCATAAAAGTTGCCAGACCTTCTGTATCCCGTGAACTGTCTAATATGGAGCGGGATGAACTCATTCGTATTGAGGCCGGAAGAATCACGATTTTAGCCCCTGAAGAATTCGTTCTCTGATCTGTATGGACTTACAAAATTCATGAAAAGTATTTACGAACAGCACAACATGTAGTATCATAATAGCTGTAACAACACAATATATTGATTAATTCGCCCTAAAAGCAGGGAAACAGGTTTAATCCCTGTGCGGTGCCGCCACTGTAAGAGCATAGCTCAAGCCAGAATGCTGCTTTTTCGGTTAATTAGCCCACTTTACGATGCATAAAGTAGGTCTACTTTTTTTTGCGGATTTTGAAGGCAAGTATCTGTAAGATGTCTATAATTTATTTTGGAGGAGAATATGGAAAAAAGAAAAACATCAAACTTAATCCAAGTTCAGAAAAGAGATGGCAGGCTTGTCGAATACGACCAAGGTAAAATAAGAGCCGCTCTGTCCAGGGCATTGAACTCAACAGAAACTTTCTGTACGGAAGAGATTCTCAGCTCCTTAGCTGATTCAGTGGAAAACAGACTGCTAGAATCAAACCTTGAATATCCTCAAGTGGAAGAAATACAGGATTTCTGTGAAGAGAGCCTGCAACGCTCCGGTTACTTTAAAGCGTCAAAAGCTTATATCCTTTATCGTGACCAGCGAAGCAACAAGAGAAATATGAATTCACATCTGATGAAACTCATGGAAAAAATAACATTTGAAGATGCTGAAAATGAAGATTTAAAAAGAGAAAATGCCAATGTTGACGGAAATACAGCCATGGGAACAATGCTGAAATACGGTTCAGAGAGCGCCAAAGCTTTTACCGAACTCTTTGTACTTGAATCAGAATATGCTGCCGCCCATAAAGAAGGCCTGATTCATATTCATGATATGGATTTTTACAATTTTACCACAACCTGCTCTCAGATCGATCTTCTCAAGTTGTTCAACAACGGTTTCTCCACTGGACACGGACATCTCAGAGAGCCTCAAGATATCTTAAGCTATAGCGCTTTAGCTTGTATCGCGATCCAGTCCAACCAGAATGATCAGCATGGCGGACAGAGCATCCCGAATTTTGATTATGCCATGGCAGAAGGTGTAAGAAAAACCTATAGAAAACTATTTCATAAAAACCTGATGAAGGCCTTCACCCTTATGAACCTGCCAGTAGAAAAAGAAGCGCTTCTAGAATTCTACAACACTATGAAAAATCAAGGAATCCAAAATTCAATGTCAGATTCTTCAAGATTTGACGATGAACTGCATGCTTTTCTGTCAGGAAAAGGCATAAAGAACAGCGAAATAACAAAATCCATCGCCTTCTCCAGAAATGAATCTATGATCGAAACAGACAGAAGCACTTATCAGGCTATGGAAGCTCTGATTCACAATCTCAATACAATGAATTCCAGAGCAGGTGCTCAAGTACCCTTTTCATCAATCAACTATGGAACTGATACAACCGCTGAAGGCAGGCTTGTGATGAAAAATCTTCTGCTTTCTCTGGAACGAGGACTTGGAAATGGAGAAACACCGATCTTTCCGATTCATATTTTCAGAATCAAGGATGGTGTCAATCTGAAAAAGGAAGATGCGAACTATGATCTGTTTGAGCTGGCTGCGAAAGTAAGTGCAAAAAGACTTTTTCCGAATTTCTCTTTCCAGGATGCTCCATTTAATCTGAAGTATTATAAGGAAGGGCAACCGGAAACAGAAATTTCCTATATGGGATGCAGAACCAGAGTCCTATCCAATGTTGTGGATGAAAATCTTCAGACATCCTATGGCAGAGGAAATTTAAGTTTCACTTCCATCAATCTCCCTAGAATCGCACTATTATCCGACGGAGATGTTTCTGTTTTTCTGGATAAACTGAATCTGGCCATGGAGCTCGTTATCCACCAGCTCCTTCACCGCTATAAGATACAAATCGCAAAGAAAGTGAAGAACTTTCCCTTTCTTATGGGCCAGGGTATCTGGACCGGCAGCGAAAAACTGGACACACAGGATACCTTGGAAGAGGTACTGAAACATGGAACCTTATCTGTCGGATTTATCGGTCTTGCAGAAGCACTGACAGCCCTCACAGGGAGGCACCATGGTGAATGCAGTGACGCACAGAAACTCGGTCTGAAGATCATTTCCACCATGAGAACCAAGCTGGATCAGGAATCAGAAAAACGGACGCTGAATTTCTCACTCATCGCATCTCCAGCCGAGGGTCTTTCTGGTCGATTTGTCTCACTTGATCAGAAGATCTTCGGAAAAATCAAAGGTGTCACAGACAAAGTCTATTATACGAACAGCTTTCATGTCCCAGTTCATTATGCGCTCAGTGCCTATGACAAAATCAATATAGAAGCACCCTATCATGAGCTCACAAATGCAGGACATATCACCTATGTTGAACTTGATGGTGATGCCAGCAAGAACCCGAAAGCTTTCATGAAAATCATACAACATATGCAGAAATCAGGAATCGGATATGGCTCCATCAATCATCCGGTGGACTATGATTCAGCGTGCGGATATCAGGGCATCATAGATGAAATCTGTCCAAAATGCGGAAGACGTGAGGAAAGTCATCCTTTTACAAGAATCAGAAGAATCACAGGCTACCTTGTAGGTTCCTTGGACCGCTTCAATGACGCAAAGCTACACGAGGTCAATGACAGAGTAACGCACGGCAGAGCAGGTCTTAATGATGATTAGAGCGGCTGATATCATCAATGAATCCATTGTGGATGGAGAAGGATTAAGACTGGTTGTTTTTGCCCAGGGCTGTGCACATCACTGCCCTGGATGTCATAATCCTTCAGCACTTCCCTTTGAGGGAGGATACTTAACCGATAATGAAGCCATTCTTGATAAAATCAGACGAAACCCGCTTCTTGATGGAATCACTTTATCTGGAGGAGATCCGTTTTTTCAGATAGAATCTTTTGCATCTCTCGCTAAAGCTGTAAGAGAACATATCATTTCAACTAATCCTGATTTCACAATAATGGCCTATACAGGATATACACTGGAAGAACTGTTTTTAGAGAGGGAGCGTTATCTCCCACTATTGGAGCAGATTGATATTCTTGTGGATGGTCCCTATATGGCTTCCAGAAGAAGTCTTGACCTCATTTTCAAAGGATCTGTCAACCAGAGGATCCTCGATGTGAAGAAATCACTTCTCGAACTCAGACCTGTACTCTATGCTCTGGAATGACTCTTTGATATTTCCAATCAAAAAAAAGACTTTGTGCACTCTCGTCTATGAGGTACACAAAGTCTTTTTTCTTACTGATTATTTAAACACCTGACTGCTTTTTAGAATCTCAATGAACTCCTCATTATTTTTTGACTGACTCATCATTCTGATCAGATCTTCAGTAACCCGATCTGCACTTCCACCAGAATTCATCTGTCTTCTGATATTCATCGTCATCTCGTATTCATCATCGGTCAGCAGAGCTTTTTCTTTTCTTGTTCCAGATTTGTAGATATCAATCGCCGGGAATATTCTTCTTTCCTGAAGTCTTCGATCAAGATGAATTTCCATGTTACCCGTTCCCTTGAATTCCTCAAAAATCATGTCATCCATTCTGGAACCAGTATCAACAAGTGCCGTGGCAAGAATCGTCAGGCTTCCGCCTTCTTCAATATTTCTTGCAGCACCAAAGAACTTTTTCGGCATGATAAGCGCAGCCGGATCAAGGCCTCCTGATAGAGTCCTTCCAGAAGGATTGACTGTCAGGTTATAAGCTCTTGCCAGTCTAGTTATGGAGTCCATAAGAATCACCACATCCAGCTTCTGCTCTACCATTCTCTTGGCGCGCTCCAGAACCATTCTCGCTACTTTCGTATGATGATCAGGCTCTTCATCAAAAGTGGAGTATATAATATCTCCGTCGATGCTTCTTTGCATATCCGTCACTTCTTCTGGTCGTTCATCAATCAGAAGCACAATAATTCTGATATCAGGATTGTTCTGTGCAATATTCTGCGCAATTTTTTTCAGGATTGTTGTTTTACCCGCTTTAGGTGGTGCAACGATGAGCCCTCTTTGACCTTTTCCCATTGGTGCCATTAAATCAATGATTCTAGTAGACAGATCATTTTTTGAAGGTACCTCCATCTTGATTCTCTCATCAGGATAGATTGGTGTCAGTCGATCAAAATTAGGTCTTCCGACAGATTTCTCAGGATTCTCCCCATTGATCTTTTCAATATAATTCAGTCCAGCAAATTTTTCTCCTTCTTTCGGATATCTGGCATATCCTATGACCTCGTCACCAGTTCTTAAATCAAATCTTCTGATCTGAGGTGGTGAAACATAGATATCATCAGGACTTGTCAGGTAGTTTTCACCTCTAAGAAAACCGAAATTATTCATATCCAGAATTTCAAATACACCTTTACAATCAAACTCATTGGAGTATTTGACTCTTTTACCGTCGTTACGCCTAAATGGTTCTGTTTCCCTATTATTACTCTCGGTCTTCAACGAACCTTCATTTTTAATTTCGTCGCCTTTATCCGTCTGTTTCGTAGAGGTCTGTTTTTCCTCAATTGTGTTATTATTTGCATCCTCTTTTTCTTCTTTCATGTTAGTCGTTGCGTCTAGAACTTTATTTGTTTCTTCTGATGATTTCAGCTCATTCTCTTCAGATTTATTATCTGTTTTCAGAATCTCATCTAAAATAGAAATCAGTTCTGCTTTGCGATATTTGAGATAGCTTTTCACTTGATGCTCTTTGGCAAGAACTCTAAGCTCGTCAAGTTTGAGCTTTGATAGCTCTACAATGTTTTTATTTGCCATAAGTACAACTCCTCTTTTCGGGTTTTTCTTGTAAAATATTATTCACCAATACACCATTACTTATACTTCAATGTCGTAAAGGATGTTACATTAAATCGTCAATTATGTTTTTCAGGGAAATAATCAAGATTTTTGATTATAAAGATTATGATAGTTTATTAACGTAGAAAATGAATATTATAAATTGAAATCATCTTATATCAAAAAAAGAAAATTGTAAAGTTCTGCGATCTTCGTCTCCCGATTGAATCATAACCTGAATCATAACCAGTCAAAAAAAGCGGCATCTTCAGAAGATACCGCTTTTTTGACTGGTTATCAATAATTCTACTTTTCCATGGATGCTTTGATGAAATTTCTGAATAATGGATGAGGATCATTCGGTCTGCTTTTAAGTTCTGGATGGAACTGAGTCGCAACAAACCATTTGTGTTCTGGAATTTCTATGATTTCAACTAGATTTTTATTTGGATTTTTACCACTGAAGAGCATTCCCTTTTCCTCAAAACTTGCACTATACTCATTGTTAAACTCATATCGGTGACGATGTCTTTCAAAGATTGTATTCTTCGCATAAGCCTCTTCTGCGTATGAGCCTTCCTTAAGTTCGGCTTCATAAAGACCCAGCCTCATTGTTCCACCTAGAGCATCAATATCTTTCTGCTCTGGCATCAGATCTATGACAGGATAGGATGTATCCGGATCAAACTCACTGCTGTTCGCATCCTGATACTTAAGTACATTTCGCGCAAACTCGATCACTGCTGTCTGCATCCCCAGACAGATCCCTAGAAACGGTACATTATTCGTCCTTGCATATTCGATGGCGAGAATCTTTCCTTCTATGCCTCTTGTACCGAAACCACCTGGTACCAATATACCATCCGCATTCTGAAGCTTCTTTTTCACATTTTCTTTCGTTAGATCCATGGCATTGATCCAGCTGATTTCAACTTCAGCACCATTATACAGACCACCATGAGATAAAGCTTCCACCACAGATAAATAGGCATCGTGGAGCTCCACATATTTCCCTACAAGTGCAATGGTCACTTTTCTATCTAGATGTTTCATACGGTATACCATATCTTCCCATTCTGAGTTATCTGCTTTCCCGCAAGTGAGATCAAGCTTTTCACATGCCAGCGTATCAAGCCCCTCTTTCTCCAGAAGCAGAGGAATCTCATACAGAATATCCGCGTCCAGGTTTTGAATGACCGCTCTTGATTCCACATTACAGAATAGACCGATCTTATTCTTCAGTTCAGCTGGTAGAGGCTTTTCTGAGCGGCATACGATGATATCAGGCTGTATACCTATGCTGCGCAGTTCCTTTACACTGTGCTGTGTGGGTTTGGTCTTCAGCTCCCCCGCTTTCCCGAGATAGGGAACAAGAGTCACATGGATAAACAGCACATTTTTCTCTCCTACATCATATTTGATCTGTCGGATGGCTTCCAGAAAAGGTAATGATTCAATATCTCCTACGGTACCGCCGATCTCTGTTATGATCACATCAACATCGCTCTCATGGGATGCACTAAAGATTTTCCCTTTTATCTCGTTGGTGATATGAGGTATCACCTGAACTGTACCGCCAAGATAATCACCTTTTCTCTCTTTACTGATGACATTCCAGTATATTCTTCCTGTGGTCACATTACTGTCCTGAGACAAGTTTTCATCAATGAATCTTTCATAGTGTCCAAGATCAAGATCTGTTTCAGCCCCATCATCAGTAACAAATACTTCACCATGCTGATATGGACTCATTGTACCGGGATCGACATTTAGATAGGGATCGAACTTCTGCAGTGTCACCTTAAGCCCTCTGTTTTTAAGCAGTCTCCCGAGTGATGCAGCCGTGATACCCTTCCCTAACGAAGATACTACTCCGCCTGTGACAAAAATGTACTTTGTATTTTTCATGAAAATCCCTCCAAAAACTATTGACAAGTTCATTGTGTTTAGTATAATAAGAATTACCCCATTAAATAAAATGGGATTAGTGTTTGGTAAATTAAATATAAAAATAATGATAGCATACTTTTATTTATTCTGCTACCATTATTTTTCTATTTTCTTTGCCATTTTTTAATTCTTAATAATTTTAATCGTCATCTCATTTTTATCTCCTGGATCTCCAGCAATTTCAAGACGATAACTGATATAGATATCAATCTGCTTATCTTTTCTACCCACATTCAGCTCATCGGTTTCCAGCGCCATGGACATAGCCCCTTCATTCATGCTGTAAACAAAATTATCTTTATACTTTTCCTTGAAAATCATTTTAGATTTAATATTCCCTGTTCTTATGATCTCCAGATTATTATCATTGATGATTAGGAGGGTCTTAACGCCTTCCATCCCTGTGAGTACACTCTCATCGTATGCAACACGGGTCTGATTTTCTCTCTCCTCAAGGCTCCCTAAATAGATCACTTCTATTGGTTCCTCATTCTGCCTGTTGTTTCTTACTTCAATTTTCACTTTTTCCATATCACACCTCATCGCATCCATTTAAATATCAATAATTTAAGAATCCCTGCTGTAAAAATTAACAGCTATTTAATATTTCTATTATAAACTAAAAACAACTCCATAACAGTATCTATCAATAAACAGTACTATTGTAACTATTTACTGTTCCCTATTGAGAAATATTGAAATTCAGGCAATAATAGTAGTAATACGAATTTACGAGGTGCAGAGCATGAAAGCATTAATTCTGTCAGTATCGACAGGTGGCGGGCATGGAAAGGCTGCTGAAGCAATCAAAGAATCTATCCTCCTAAACGAACCCGATTCCGAGGTTAGAATTATTGATACAATAAAGTATATCAGCCCATTTCTTGATAAGCTTGTGGTAGGAACCTACCTGAGAAGCATTCGCCATTATCCTTCCTTTTTTAAATATCTCTATAAGCATTCAGACGAAGATGGTCGTTTTATAAAATCATCATCCATAGGGAATGATTATCTTACAAAACAGTTATACCCTACAATTCTAGAATTTGAACCAGATATCATTTTTGCGACACACGCTTTTACAGCCCAGATATTATCGATTCTGCGAAAAAAATTCGGATGGCAGAAACCATCTCTCGTAGTGATGACTGATTATGCTTCACACGCATTCTGGGTCCACAGAAACGTAGATGCCTATGTGGTTTCCAATGAAGATATGGTTCGCGAACTGGTTTTAAGAGGCAGAAACGCTGAAATGATTTTTCCATATGGAATCCCGATTTCTCAGGGCTTTCTTCATACCAGGCCTAAAAATGAAATCTGTTCTGAACTGAGTATCAGTCCCGATAAAAAGACATTGACTATAGTGGGTGGAAGCCTGGGTCTTGGTAACATTCAAGAAATCATCCAGGAAATATTAACCATCTCTTCGGATTTTCAGGTCCTTGTGTTAACAGGAAGCAATATCAAGTTATACGATAAGATTATGGAATTAAGCGAAGACTGTGATCGATGTGTTATTCCACTTCATTACTGTGATAATATGAATGATATCCTTCATATAACAGATCTTCTGATCACCAAGCCAGGTGGTCTGACCATCACTGAAAGCTTCATCACAGGTACACCTCTGGCTATCTACACGGCGATACCTGGCCACGAAGTACAGAACGCGGATTATCTTTTCAGGCACCGCTTGGCTATCGATCTTGGCACCGGTGAAGACTGTGGTCAGATCGTTGAGAGAGCTCTACTAGATGAAAGTGAGCTTGAGAATCTGAAGATTCGTTCAAAATCCAATGCAAAGCCTGACGCTGCGCAAAATATTTACGCTCTGGCCAGAAGACTGATCAGCGAAAAAAGCGACAGTCATCTAGGAAAACTGATGGATCTGTAATCAAGATAAAATCTGATTTAAAAAATAGTTAAGGGGATGTAGCGGTGTGCTACATCCCCTTAACTATTTGTCATTTTTCTGGAAATGAAAAGGCCTAAATCGTTCTGGTTAGGATCACTTCATTATTATTTCTGTTTAGTATCTTTGCCGCATTTTCCGCATCTTCACTATCTTTAAATATGCCATAAATGGTAGGACCGCTTCCACTCATCAGTGTAACAACAGATCCATGACGGGCGAGAGTCTGTTTGATGTTTTTAAGTACGGGATATTTCCGCAGAACAACATTTTCGAGTAAATTCCTGGAATAGTAGTTCACGCCATCCAGATCCTTCTCCTCCATGGCTTTAATGAGCTTCTCCGTATTCACATGCTTCTTTATTTTATCAAGCTCAAACGAGCCGTAAGCATCTTTAGTAGAGACTCCGAAGGAAGGCTTCACAAGAAGAACCACCTGATCTTTAAAAGGCTTCAACGGCGTTACTATTTCCCCAACCCCTTCACAAAGACAGGTCCCACCTACGATGCAGTAAGGAACATCCGCTCCGAGTCTCAGACCTTCCACCATAAGCTCTTCAGTGGACATCCCAAGACGAAACAGCTCATTCATCCCTATCAAGACCGCAGCCGCATCAGCGCTGCCCCCAGCTAGCCCTGCTGCAACAGGAATTCTCTTGGTGATCTCAATACGAACCCCTTTCCCTATTTTATTTGTATCAATCAGAAGCTTCGCTGCTTTATAGGCAATATTCCGTTCATCAACAGGTACATATCCCTTATTGCATGTAAGGATGATTCCTTCATCAATTTCCTCAATTTCAATATCATCATGAAGATCCACGTTCTGCATGACCATCCTTAGGAGATGGTATCCATCTTCTCTTTTCCCCACAATATCCAAAGAAAGATTGATTTTGGCAAAAGCCTTTACTAACACTACTGCACCTACCTTATTCTTATTCACTCTCTATTATGACAAATTCCCACTTGATTTTCCACAAAAAAATAAAGTACCGGAATACCGGTACCATGTACATACTAATTCTTGTATGAAAGTGTTACTGTCTTTGTCAGTACATCAGAGTAGCTGAAACTGACGCACCCCTTAGCTTCGTTATCAAGTCTTACGACGAAAATACTAGGGTATACATTTTCAATGGTTCCTGTACTTTCATACATTTTCCTTCTACCCACATTAGCTTTGAGTTTTACATCTCTACCTAGATTTTTTTCAATCTCATTCCTGATCTCTGTAATATTGTTATAATATTCCAATCAAAACACCTTCTTCCAAATATCATTATACAGTGTTCTGACCTCAATGTCAAATTGCTAACTTTTAATATTAGCACCAGCGCAAGCGCTTGTCAATAGTTAACAAAAAATTAATTAAATTATTTTTTTAATGAAATACTACATGAAAATTCTGTAATTTATAAAAAGCTTCTTTGGATCCATTTCGATCCTTTATCGTTTACGAATAAAGATTTCCTCTTCCTTTAATCTGCTGATTTTGTTCACTGCTTTAATTTTACTCATATGCCCGATTATATAGTTTGCAGTAATCCCGATGAAAATCCCTGTTCCTATACCGATGAAGGTCAGGACAGGTAAATACATCATTACAGTCCAGTTCCTTACAATGTAGGATGCAACCAGAAGCTGACCTATATTGTGACTGACAGCACCTGCTCCACTGACACCAATGATACTGACTTTATCCTTCAGCAGATTTTTTACAAAAGCCATAGAGAACAGACTCAATAATCCACCACTTAAGCTGAATAGAAATGAGGATAGCGTCCCGCCGAACATGGTAGCTAAAGCTACTCTTAAAACCACTACAATAACTGTAGATTTAAAGCCCAATATATAAAGAGAGATAATCGTAAAGATATTTGCCAGTCCAAGTTTTGCACCAGGGATGCCAATAGGAACTGGAATCATTCCTTCTATAACATGAAGCACAAGGGCTTGCGCAACAATCAGAGAAATGAAGATCATTTTGGTCGTTTTATTCATGGTGGTCACTTGCCCACCCTGTGATAATGTCTTCATCATCTGCATCCGGTTTCTCTCCTTTGACTTCAATAACAATTCTATTTGGTAAACATACAATTGTTTCCCCTGGTCTGCTTATATACTCTGGTGAATAACATATTCTATCAGGACAATCCGCTTCATACATCCCGACTTTTTCATCGATGATTTCCACTATGTTAATACCCAGATTGGTTTCAATCCGAATTTCTTCTCTTCCTATATGTCCAGTCAGATTTCTTGTTTCATACAGTTCTCCCTGCACTTTAATCTCTACGTAGTACCCGCCGGTGTTCGCCTTTGCCTGCAGGGTAAAAATCAATGCTGGTATAAAGGAAGCTATGACGAAAAGGCTTATGATAATAACGTCCCATTTTTTCACTTTCATTTTCTATACTCCCTCTTCTGTTAATAAACTGTTCCCAAAAAATAATTATAGCAGATTCTACTTAAGATTTGAATGCTTTCACTTTAAGTTTGATAATTTCATCACTAATTGATATACTTAATATTAAATTGCATGAAATCAAAAAGTAGGTTATCATCAATAAAGCACCATTAAAGGAGGACTATCTTTTGAGAAAACCACTCCAACTTCTAACCGCATCAATTATTGCGATAAGCATTCTAGCTGGCTGCCAGAACGATATAGAGAAACCCTTGCAGGATGGAACGTATTCTGTTATTTTTGATGAACCTGATTCAACAAACTGGAAAGCTTTCATGTCCATAGAAGTCCTTAACGGAGAAATCATTTCCGCAGATTATGATTATGAAGGAACAGGCGAAAATCAGGGTAAGTTGAAGTCTGAGGATCTGGCTTATAATGAAGCGATGTTTGCCACCAAAGGAACAAATCCCGCAATTTATCTGAAAAAACTTGAAGAAGCGCTCCTGCTTCATCAGAATCCCGATGAAGTCGATACAGTCTCCGGAGCCACAACTTCTTCCAGGGATTTCAGAACCTTTACCAAGGCATTACTTGAGGCAGCTAAGGAAGGCAATAAAGAGCAGTTAACAATAGAACAGCCTGAATAAATGATAAAAGTATGCACAATTAATTCTGTGCATACTTTTATTTTATGGAGTATTTTCTTCATCTGAGTTTTCATCAATAGTTCCATCATTATTTTCTAAGGACGTTTCTTCTTCATTCTCCTGAAATACAGATATCGGTTCAGGTAACTCATAGTCGAATTGCCTCTGGTAGTTCGGAAACTCAGATTCTAATCGTTCTTTAAAATATTCTTCGAACACCGCTAACGCGATCGGAGCCACAAAATATCCTCTTGTCGCATCATAAACAATTACCGCTACAACAATCTCCGGATTTTCAATCGGTGCGACTGCTGTGTAAAGCCCAAAGGGTTCACGTCCCACCTCTTGCTCATCATCTTTAAATGTAGCTGTACCTGTTTTCCCTCCACTTTTAATCGGAAAGTTTTTGAAAGTGCTATATGTTCCCCCTCCAGGTAAAGTGGATGCATGAAGCCCCTGAAGTAGCGCATTTACAGAAGATTCTTTGATTCCAGTTTCTTCTAGTACGACAGGATTATTTTCTTGAATCATGTTCCCTTCAGCATCTATAATTTTACTCACGAGACTGGTCTTATATCTTGTCCCGCCATTAACCACTGTAGCCAATGCATTCGCTGCTTGCAGCAGGCTGATCTGATTGTCTCCCTGACCTAATGAAGAATTTAGCAAATTACGCGGACTGATCAGCTCAGTAGTCTGATCATACACAATTTTAGTGGTCAATTGATCTGCATAATACTCCGAAGTCTCAAGTGCACTACTGACGTCAGCTGGTAATAATTCGATATATTTATCAAATGCCTCTTTAAGATCATTTTTCACCTTATTGGGATCTTGTTTAACAAGTTTATTTGCATTCTCCAGACTAATATTTAAGCTTTCTTTAACCGCTTCCTTTATGTTCTCTTTGGCGGCTGCGATTGAACTTTCATCCGCTCTATCGATTCCAATATCCAGTGGTATGAAATTACTCTTGTTGCCTGATCTGGCAATACCAGCATTCAAGAATGCCACCACATCAAAAATAAATAGTTTTTTGGTTATTTCAAGCTTACCGTAATGATTATAAACATTACCAAATATATTCTCATTAATTTCAATTCCCGTTGTACTGTGTGCAGGTTCTGATGGATCATAGCCCAGTCCAAGTTTCCAGGCCCACTCTGCCAAAGCATTTAATCCTTGAGCTTTATACAGTCGATATCCTACGTCAGCAAAGTAAACATTTGATGATTTAGCAAGCGCTTTTGATAGATTAATATTTCCATAGACCGCATCACCATCATTTTTTATTGGTTTACCTACCATATTATTGGTAAAGGATCCCGTATCTCGAATAATCGTGGAAGGAGTAATTACACCTTCTTCAAGACCAGCCAATCCGGTTATCACTTTAAAAGTTGAACCTGAAGGGACTAATCCTTGCGTCGCATAGTTGAAAAAAGGTTTTGCATAAAGATCATTGTTATCGACAATCGTTCCATCATCATTAAACCTAAAGAGATCTTCAGGTGTTGCAGGTCTAGTTTCTTTTGTCGCTTTATTCACAGTTACTCTTATATTTTTCTTGCCTATCAGCTCGTTTGCAAAAGCTTCATAATCAGGCATGAAAAACTCTTTGAACATTTCGTTTGTAAGCCTTCCGGGTACAGCGAAAATATTCGGGTCATAATTCGGATAACTTGCCAATGCAAGTACATTCCCTGTGTCAACTTCCAGTACTACAACAGCACCTCTCGTCGCATTTGTAGAATTAAAGGTATTCCACCCTAAATTGTGTATTGTTTCAACTGTACTTAGTCTGACTATAAGGTCCTTGAGTGATTGCTCTGCAACGTTCTGCAATTCAAGGTCCAGAGTCAGCTGCACTGTGCTTCCTGGATAGGTCTCCAGTTCAAACAGTTCACTTACCGTTCTGCCATTCTTATCAACCTCTACTGTACTGACACCCTTGCTGCCTTTCAATCTATTTTCATAAGCAGCTTCAATCCCTGATACACCGATATAGTCCTTAGAAATATCATATCCTCTTTCCAGATAGTAATCCTGTGAACCTGCCGGAATAGGATTCAGATACCCTAAAATGTGCGCTGCCATCGTCTGATATGGATAGAGCCTTATAGGATTTGTATCCACATCAATACCTGGAAGAAAACTAAGCTGCTGCAAGAAAGTAAAGGCACTCTCTTCATTCATGTTACTGACCAGAGTAACTGCTTTAGAACCTGAATAGCTTTCCATTCGTATACTGTCCCTGATCAGGAGGTAGGACCTTATCGTATCCAAGTCATATACCTTTAATAACTCTTCCTCGATTTCTTTTCCTGATTTCTTGGAAATCTCTTTCTCCTCTTCTTCGCTCAGTTCCAACGCTTCATATAAGCTATAGAATTCAATCAGATAGTAATAGGTATCTTCCGGAGTAAATTCGATAATCATTCTATCCAGTTCATCTGATTCCTTCTCATTAAGATCTCCGATTTTACTTTTCCCGGTTTTTTCCTTCATGACAGTATTGAAGAGAAAGTCATTGATTCCTCTGTCTTTTTTCCATCTCAGTTCTGTTTTCATGATGAAATCAGGATCTTCAGAATTAAATTCGAATCGGAAAGGATCCGTTTTAAGATTGAAAGTATCATTGATCTCTTGCCCGGATTTTTCGAGAAGCGCTTTCACCTTATCTATCGTAGAGTAGATTACGCTTCTTGATTCTTTTGTATCTACGTAAATCAGATTATAACTTTGAAGGGATGTCGCCATGACATTCCCCTTATTATCTATTATTTCTCCTCTTGGAGCAGCATTGTCAATATTCTTGATAAATTCCACATTGGCTCGGGCAGAATACTCGTCGCCGTGGATAATCTGAAGATTGAACATTTCATTTATCAATAAAGAAAAAACTAAAATCATAATGAGGAGTAACCCAGTATATCGATTAAATTTTTTCTTTCCAT
The DNA here is from genome assembly GCA_964643785.1 of uncultured Proteiniclasticum sp. Classification (GTDB taxonomy): domain Bacteria; phylum Bacillota; class Clostridia; order Clostridiales; family Clostridiaceae; genus Proteiniclasticum. Next base: position 7,016 of record CAZXUT010000005.1, on the reverse strand, counting down.
TCTTTCGTAAATTCATTTCATCACCCTTAATTTTATTCATCTCTTTATTATACAATATTTTATCTCAATAATTAACTGAATCCAGGTCTACTTTTTTCTTTATTACCATACAGGATAGTTCTTAAGAAGTTATTAATCTCATCTTATAATCTCTTCTTATAATCTCTAATTGAACCCCAAATCACTACTCTATCACAAGATATAGTATAATAGATTTGACGAAAGGTTTACGGGCATAAAAACCCGGGTTTCACCAAGTTTTAAGGTTTTTCCTTTACTAATTTAAGATGTAGTGGTTATGATTAAGGGAAGAATCACAAAAAGATGAACATTTATCATGCTTGCATGAGAATCGTATATTATAATTGGAGGAAGCATAATGGATAAACAGACAATACTCATCGTAGATGATGAAAAAGAAATCAGAGACCTCATAGAGATTTATCTTTCAAACGAAGGATATGAGACCATTAAAGCGACAAATGGAGTCGAAGCATTGGAGGTCGTCAACAAGACCCATGTGGATCTTATCATCCTGGATATCATGATGCCGAAAAAGGATGGTATACAAGCATGTATGGAACTTAGAAAAACCAAGAACATGCCTGTAATCATGCTTTCTGCAAAGAGTCAGGATATGGACAAGATTATGGGATTAACATCCGGTGCGGATGATTATCTCACAAAACCTTTCAATCCATTGGAATTGATCGCCCGAGTTAAATCACAGCTTCGCAGATACTATACACTGAATTCGGAAAGACCTCGTAATGATAACATCCTGACCTTGGATGACATCACCATCAACATCAACACAAGAGAAGTCAAAAAAGGAACTGATCTCATCAAACTTACAAAAACCGAATTCGATATGCTCGAGTATATGACAAGAAATACCGGAATTGTTCTTTCAGTCGAAAAAATTTATGAGAATGTCTGGAAAGAAGAGTTCCTTGAATCTGAAAATACGGTCATGGTTCATATCAGAAAACTTCGAGAGAAGATTGAGGATGATCCAAGAAATCCTAGATATATCAAGACCGTTTGGGGAGTAGGATACAAAGTTGAAAAATAGGTTCAGAAAAGGAATAAAGCCTGCATCAGTAAAACCAGATGGTAAAATAGATCGATTATTTGCCTCTCTGGATAATTTAATCCGCGCAAAAATCAGCAGCAATATTCAGCTTGAGCTGATTTTCGCTGTTGCTTTTTGTCTTGTTCTGGCCTTCCTTGCCTATAATATCACCTTCAATATGACCCGGAAAGTTACCTACCAGCAATCCATCTCTTATGAGCAAGGTGTTGATGACATCTCTTCTTCCGCTGAAGACATCGCTGAGCGCATGCTGAATGATCTGCGATACAAAGAAGAAGATACAATAACAGATGAAATGAGACAAGATGCTCGTTACCCTTCTGAGAATAATCCCGATGCCAAGCAGTTCGATATGAGTATCGCCATGAACAACCTGATCCAGGATTTTTCGAGAACCAGTACACTGAAAGTCCTTGTTACAGATCTTTCAGGAGATATGATCTTTAAGACCGAGAACGTCATGGAAAACAGCGTTGATATATTCAATGTGATTAAATCAGCCTATGACATTAATTTTTATCATCCTGATAATATCGACAACCAGTCTGCCGGGGAACTTGTCTTTGTATATCCTATGAATTTCCTGAATAATGACATTTATCTGATCATCAAAGATACACCCATCGCAGACATACAAACCACACCCACATACAGCTATAACAGTTCACTGGCATTATTTATCGGCTTCATATTTTTCATCTCAGGATTTCTGATTCTCACCAAAAATAAAATGGATTACATTCAGGAATTATCCAACACAGTCAGGATCATATCCACAGGAAATCTGAAATATACCGCTCCAGTGAAAGGAAACGATGAACTCACCCATCTGGCTAGAAGTATCAACGTCATGGCAAGAGACATCGATCAGAAAATTGAAGAAGAAAGAAACCTGGAAAAAACAAAGCAGGAACTGATCACCAACGTATCTCATGATCTGAGAACTCCCTTGACTTCTATTCTCGGATATCTGGGGTTGGCGAAATCAACAAACATATCCACCCAGCAGAAAGACGAATATATTGAAATCGCTTATTCAAAGTCAGAACGACTGAAACAGCTGATTAACGAACTTTTTGAATACACAAAGCTTCAAAGTCCTGATAATAAGCCAAACTTCACAGCTGTAAATCTGGTGGATCTTCTGGATCAGCTCATTGAGGAAATGATTCCTGTCGCTGAAGAAAAAGGTAAGACCATCAATAAATCTATCAAGGTGAAGGATGTTGTTTTATTTGCAGATGTACCACAGATTGTAAGGCTCTTCGAAAACCTTATTTCAAATGCGATAAAGTATTCCCATACAGATGACCCTATCCTTCTTTCTGTCACTGGTATTGATGCTAATAACTTTGTCACCATATCACTGGAAAACACTATCGATGAAATAAGCGATGAAGAGACCACTAAAATGTTTGAACGTTTTTATCGACTGGAGAAATCTCGTTCAAGTGAAACCGGAGGCAGCGGTCTAGGGCTAGCAATCTCAGAAAGTATTGTTCACGTGCATAGTGGTCAGATCTACGCAGAAAAAGTGAATGAAAAAAGAATTTCCATCATCGTTAAATTACCGATTCTTTCCAATCAATAAATAGAATTTAAGCATTTTCTTTATGTTTTTCTGAAATCATAATATAATACAAGTATTGATTCACTTTGGAGTTCAGAGACTCATAACAAGTGAGCTTAAATTCACTCAGCGGAGGCATTATTACATGAATATTGTTAAAGGAATTTTCAACAAGAAGTTTATATTCTTCTACAGCTTCCTGTTGCTGTTAATTGTATTCTTATACTTTAACAACCGGTATGATAAGGAAGAAATAACTTATGCCATCATTTATATTTTCTTCGGAATGATGATATCTCTTTTCTATATTTTAAAAGACTATATCTATTCACCAGACCGATTAAATTATAAGCAGGTCATTATGGAGGACGCCCTATTCAACCACAAAGGTGAAATAATTGAAGAATTTGAGGCTTATCCTCTATATCATGAGTTTGTGACCTTTCATCTGAATAGAAAATCAGAAGATCCCTATAGAGATACTGTCATTTCAATACAGGCAGTGAAGTATATCAATAATAAAATGGTGGATTCCCTGTTTATTCCCCTGGATCCGTCTGATCCTCTTCTTAAAAAGTATACGGTTCCTCTTAATGAGGCTATAGGACGTTTTTTAAGATATGCCGGTGATTTACCGATTATTATTTACAATCAGCCCTTTACCCACACTTATCTGAATGTCAAATTAGACAAAGAAGTACATATTTCTTTTATTGATGCGATGAAGATGAGTAAGGATCTATACGGAATCACAAACAAACCTTTAAGTCATATCCAGAAGTATCTGAGACTGTATAATCTAGGCAGCGATCAGGTAGCTGGTGCAAAAGTGATTGGCGCAATTTACCTTGATTACATATACACTGTCTCGAAATATAGGACAAAACAGGCTAGACTCCAGGCTAAAAAAGGACAAAAACTCACCGTTCAGTCCTTACCTGAAAAGTCTCCTGAAGTCATTAAGCTGACTTCATCTGAAAAAAAAACAGACTTCGTCAGGATGACCTCTTCTGAGCAACCAGAAATCATCAAATCTCCTGCTTCTGTAAAAACAATTACTTCTGAAAAGACGCCGAAAGAGATAAAATCGGCTCCCTCTGAAAAAGTGACGAAACCCGATGCCATAGAAAAATCGACTAAAACAGATGTTACAGACAAATCAAATGAGAAAGACACTGCGTTCACCTACGAAACAAAAGTACCAGAAGAGGAAAAACGTATTCTCCCCCACAGTGATTCAAAAGAATGGAAGCAAGAAATCAGGAATGATCTGAATCGGTTCGGAAAAAGTCTGCATCATATTATCGCGGACAGCTCCAGCCAGCTGAGTAAGAAATTAAATCATAAAGAAGACACAGTAAAAAACAAAGAGACCGACCCTAAAGACTGATTTAAGGTGGTGAAAACATGAAACGTTACTTGATGATTTTTACAGGGCGCGTACAAGGAGTCGGATTTCGTTATCACACCTATGAATTAGCGCGGTCACTCGGTCTTACCGGAAAAGTCAGAAACCTCATGAATGGAGATGTGGAAATTGAGGTTCAGGGTTCTGATGATGATTTCAACAAGTTTCTTGGTGGTATCCTGAAAGGAAACGGTTTTATCAAAGTCACAGACTACTCCATGAAAGAAATCCCGGTTGATTCTTCTGAAAAAACATATAAGATCATTGGATAAGATCAGGCACTCATAGTATGGGTGCCTTTTTAAAACCTCATTTTAGAATACAGTATCAAACCTATAAATGTTGCTCTATAATAGAATCATAGATGAAATTAAAAATGAAAGAGGTGCTGATATGGATAATCCAATACATGCAGGCAAAGAACCTGTTCTTGTTGAACTGAAAGCCGGAGAAAGTATATGGTGGTGTGCCTGTGGCAGGAGTGAATCTCAACCTTTCTGTGATGGAAGTCATAAGGGAACTACATCGATAACTCCACTGCTCTTCACGCCCGAAAATGATGAATCGGCCAATCTATGCACATGTAAAATGACGAAAAACCCTCCCTACTGTGATGGATCACATCTAACTTTAGAGAAGAATAAATAGTTTTCAAGAACCTCACAGGAGGTTCTTTTTCATTGACGTTCAATAAGTTTCGCTCCATCTACACCCTGAGACTTAGTTATAATAATAACGATTTTGTAATTAAGGGGTATTCAAGTCTGTGATTACACGTTATAATAATTTGGCAAGGCTTAATGAATATTGAAATTTCAAGACATTGAAATAGCGCCAGAACCTGTGAAAACAGGTTGACGAGGACGAAGTTATCGAAAATTCGGCGGATACTTCGCGGTAAGCACTACCGATAAATGTTCAGGAGAAATACAAGAAGTGATTCTTGGGACAATCCTGCAGGGTGTATTAAGCCTTCCTAAAAATAAATTAGAGAGGGTGTTTTTTTATGTGTGGAATTGTAGGTTATCTTGGTAACAGAGACGTTGTGGAGGTACTCATCAGTGGTCTATCAAGGCTTGAGTACAGAGGATACGACTCAGCAGGAATTTCGATTATGGAAGACGGAAATGTTTCTATAGTCAAGGCTCAAGGGAAATTGAGAAATCTGGAAGAAAAGCTGATTGATACTAAATTGAAAGGTCAGATGGGTATCGGACATACTCGTTGGGCAACTCATGGAGCTCCTTCAGATGAGAATTCTCATCCCCATAACAGCAACAATAATAAGATTTCTGTTGTTCATAATGGAATTATCGAGAACTACATGGAACTTAAAGATAAGCTGATTAAACTCGGCTACGAATTTTTATCAGATACTGATACGGAAGTAATCCCTAACCTGATTGACTTTCATTACAACGGAGATCTTCTAGAAGCAGTAAGAGAGACCGCAAAAGAGCTCAGAGGAAGCTATGCATTAGGTGTAATGTCTATTGATGAACCTGATAAAATAGTTGCAACAAGAAAAGACAGTCCTCTTGTTGTCGGACTAGGTGATCATGAATTTTTCATAGCGTCTGATGTCCCTGCCGTACTGAATTATACAAAAGAATTTGTCTATCTCAAAGACGGTGAATATGCTGTTCTTACCAAGAATGACATTTCTTTTTATACAAACAGCGGTGATAAAGTCGAAAGAGAAAGTACAGAAATTACATGGAGTGCGGAATCTGCTGAAAAAGGTGGCTATGCTCACTTCACCATCAAAGAAATTTACGAACAGCCAAAGGCTTTAAAAGATACAATGACATCCAGAATCATCCCTGGCGAAAAAATACGACTTGATGATATTCATATCAGCAAAGAAATGCTCATGAATTATTCAAGAATTTATATCGTCGCCTGTGGAACAGCCTATAATGCTGGTCTCATCGGAAAAGTGGCAATTGAATCTTTATCCAGAATTCCAGTTGAAGTTGATGTTGCTTCTGAATTCAGATACAGGGATCCTATTATAGATAATAAGACACTTCTGATCACCATCAGCCAGTCAGGTGAAACTGCAGATACACTCGCTGTTCTAAGAGAATCACAAAATAAAGGCGCCCGAGTCATAGCCATTACAAATGTTGTAGGAAGCTCCATTTCTCGTGAAGCGGATGATGTTTTCTATACTTGGGCAGGACCTGAAATCGGAGTAGCCTCAACTAAAGCTTACCTGACAATGCTTGTAGCCGTGTACACCATAGCGATCCAGTTTGCAGAACTATTAGGCACTCAGGAAACTTCTTATCTTGAAGAGATCAAAAAAGAAATGCTGACTTTACCAGATAAGGTTGCAAGAATTTTAGAGGATACGAGTAAGATCGAACACTTCGCAGACAAAATCCATGAAGAGAAAGATGTTTTCTTCCTTGGAAGAGGACTGGATTATCAGATTGCAGTAGAAGCTTCACTAAAGCTTAAAGAGCTTTCCTATATCCATTCAGAAGCCTATCCAGGTGGAGAGCTGAAACATGGTTCCATCGCACTGATTGAAGACGGTATTACTGTCATCACATCTCTGACACAGAGAGACCTCTTCGAGAAAATGCAGAGCAATATCAAAGAAGTGGTTTCAAGAGGCGCTAAGATAATGGCCATCACCTACGAGGATAACATTGAAGTTGAGAAGTATTCAGATGAGGTGATCTATATCCCTAACACCATGGATATCATCGCTCCGATCCTTGCTGTGGTCCCTACTCAATTGCTGGCCTACTATGTTTCATTATACAAAGGCCTTGATGTAGATAAGCCAAGAAACCTGGCTAAGTCTGTAACAGTAGAATAAAATAAAATCAGATAAAAGCGAGGCCATCAGTTCAGAGATTCTGAACTGATGGCCTCCTGACTTTAGGAGTTTAGTAGACAATAACCCTTGATATCACTGCGTTACGCAT
>CAZXUT010000004.1:0-77920 GCA_964643785.1 uncultured Proteiniclasticum sp. | reverse complement strand
TCTGAAGTTTAATATTAAACTTCAGACCTTTCATTATGTCTATTTGACGCTTACCCTTTTGCCATAAACTAATGTATATATAGATAAGAGGATGGAGTGGAAGGTAGGGATAGGATGATTGATCAGTATATTGATGAATATGGAAAAAGACTGTACTACTTATGCCTGAAGCTTGAAAGAGATCAGATGAAAGCAGATGAATTATATCAGGAAACCTGGATCAGAGTGCTCAGAGGAATAAATACATTCGATCAGGAACATGCTTTTTACCCGTGGCTCACGAAAGTTTGTGTCAATACTTACCGCAGTATGTTAAAGAAGCGAGCTTTTGAAAATCTGTTTTTTGATTTTCGAACCAATGAACAGAAGGACTATGTTCTTGAGAACATTGAATATTCACCAGAGGAAATAGAACAGGAAGATCTGGTGAATGCATTAAAAAAACTGGATTACAAGAAAAGGCTGATTGTTGTACTGCATTACTATGAAGGCTACACAATAAGGGAAATTGCAGAACTTGCAGGCATAAAAGAAGGAACAGTAAAATCCAGACTATATGCAGCAAGAGAAGAATTAAGGAGGGAGCTGAAAAATGAATAATCATCAGGACATAGATATGAAATTGAAAAGAACTTTTGATAAGATCAGAATTTCTGAACAGAAAGTAGATTCATATGTTGTGGAGCCTCATCTTAACAGGAAGGATCTCGAAGAGATCAGTAAGGATGAAAAAGAAAGAAGTACAATCATTATTATGGCCTCCTTAGCGGTATTCTTGTTCAATTTTTCAATTGTACTGTTCATAGGAACTGCCTTTGCACTCTCTTTTTGGGCAATATTGCTCCTGGCATCTGTTTTCAGTATAGTCGGATTGTCAATCACAATCCTATTTTTCACATTGAATAAATTGTATATGAATAAGGAGGTCTTTAACTGATGAGTATAGCATTACTACTACCGCTGCTGTTTATGGTTCTATTTTTGATCATTCCTGTGATAATCGGCGTATTTGTCTATCGCGATGCAAGTGAGCGAGGGATGAATGCCCTATTATGGACTATCATTGCTGTTTTTGTTCCATCTCTTATAGGGTTAATCATCTATCTTATATTCAGAGAAAACTATTCTTCGCTCTCCTGCGCTAGCTGTGGTGAAAGAATCAGACCTGAGTTTGTGAACTGCCCGTCCTGTGGAGTGGAGCTCAAAGATAAATGTCCGTCATGTGGCATAGTTGTAGAATCACACTATAAAGTCTGTCCGAATTGTGCGGCAGCACTGGATTCATACCATGATAATCCATACAGCGAGAGAACCGTGAAGAAAGGGAATACTTCACTGATTGTCATATTAGCCATCGCAGTTCTACTTCCTTTGATTATTGTAATACTAGGAGCTGCATTTTTCACACTCAATACAAACACAAGTTATGAGGAGTTCAGTACACCTCAGGAAGAATTTTTCAATTATGATGTACAATACCATGATGATGTGTTCTCATGGGAGGGGAACCATAGAACGAATGTAGAGGATGAGCATTCCAGTGACCTACGTATAGAACAGTCATAGATTAACAAGTGAATAAACAGGAAAAAAAGACCGATCTGATCGGTCTTTTCTATGCGCCAAGATAGGCTTTTTTGACTTCATCATTATGAAGGAGTTCTTTGGAATCACCTTCCAGGTCGATGATTCCGTTCTTCAGGATATATGCTCGATTTGAAAAATTAAGAGCCAGGTTTGCATTCTGTTCTACGAGTAGAATTGTAGTACCTGTCTCATTGATGTCCCGAAGAATATTGAAAATCTCTTCAACAATCAATGGAGCCAGTCCCATGGATGGTTCATCTAGAAGGAGCAGTCTGGGTCTTGAGAGAAGTCCACGTGCGATGGCGAGCATCTGCTGTTCTCCTCCGGATAAAGTGCCAGCCATCTGGTATTTTCGTTCGAGAAGCCTTGGGAAAAGTTCAAAGGATCGTTCGAAATCCTTTGCTACACCGTCCTTGTCTTTTCTGGTTATGGCGCCTACTTCAAGGTTCTCATAAACACTCATTCTCGGGAAGATCCTTCTTCCTTCAGGCACATGAGAAAGTCCCAATTTAACGATATCTGAAGCCTGTTTCTTTGAGATCTCCTTATTTTCAAAGAGTATCTCTCCACTGGACTTCCTGACCAATCCGGAGATTGTCCTTAATGTGGTAGTCTTACCAGAACCGTTTGCACCGATGAGGGAAACCACCTCACCTTGCTTTATTTCCAAGGAGATGTTTCTGATTGCCTGTATGGCTCCATAGTGGACGGAAAGATTATTCAGCTTGAGCAATATAATCACCTCCTAGATAAGCCTTAATGACGCTTTCGTTATTCTGGATGCTTTCCGGATTTCCTTCAGCGATAAGATGTCCATAATCGAAGACAAAAATTTTATCGCACAATTTCATGACAAGGGACATATCATGCTCGATGAGAATGATTGTAAGTTTAAATTCTTCTTTCACCCATTTGATGAGCTTGGTAAGTTCTTTGGTTTCATTGGGATTCATACCCGCTGCAGGTTCATCGAGAAGCAGTATTTTAGGGTCTGCAGCAATTGCTCTTGCAATTTCCACTTTACGCTGGTCTCCGTAGGAAAGATTTTTCGCTTTCTCATCTCTCTTATCATAAAGATTAAAGATCTTCAGAAGCTCATGTGCTTTTAAAAGGGCTTTATTCTCTTCTCTGAAATAAGAGGGCAGTCTCAGTATGGAGGAGAATACTCCATAGGAAAGATTGCAATGATAACCAAGCAGAACATTCTGTGCAACGCTCATCTCTTTGAAAAGTCTTATATTCTGAAATGTACGCGCAACTCCGTACTTCGTCATTTTCTGAGGTTTCAGCATTCTGCTGGTTACAGCACCATTGATATGATAGACAATATCTCCTGAAGTAGGTTTATAGATTCCGGTCAACAAATTGAAGAAGGTGGTTTTACCTGCACCGTTGGGACCGATGATTCCGGTGATCCTGTGTTCTTCGACTTCAAGATCAACGTCGGTGACAGCTTTCACACCGCCAAAGTTTTTTGAGAGTTTTGTTACATTTAACAGTGCCATGCTAAGCCTCCTTCTTTACAAGATTTTTAATGGAACCGAATAGTCGTTGAGGTTTATAGACCATCATGATAAACAGAAGTACAGCATAAATTACCATTCTAAGCTCTGGAATTCCCTGTAAAGATACAGATACAAGTGACAGAACAACTGCACTGATGATGGAGCCTTTCAGGCTTCCTAGGCCACCCAAGACTACAATGACAAGAATATCCACGGATTTCATGAAGCCGAAGGAGTCCGGTCTTATGAAGTAGAAATAATTAGCGTAAAGTGCACCTGCGATACCCGCGAACAGAGCACCAATGGTGAATACAAGTACTTTGTAGAAACTGGTGTTTACGCCCATGGAAGTGGATGCGATCTCATCTTCCTTGATTGAAATGACAGCTCTTCCATGATAGGAGGAGAGGAAATTCGAGATGACGACGATGGTCAGAACGATGATGCCAAAAAGCCAGGTCCAGTTGGTATAGCGTGGGATATCGTTAAGACCCATGGCGCCTCCGACATATTTCCAGTTCAGTCCGATGATCCGGACGATTTCGCCGAAGCCTAGGGTGGCAATGGCCAGATAATCACCTTTCAGTCTTAATGTCGGAACTCCGATGAGTATTCCGGCTAAAGCAGCTGCAAGAGCTGCACCTAGAATACCGACAATGAAAGGCATACCCATTTTCGCTGTGAGGATTCCTGATGCATAGGCACCGATGGACATGAAAGCGGCATGACCTAGAGAGAACTGGCCCGTAAAGCCGGTGATGAGATTAAGGCTCACTGCAAGTATGATGTTGATTCCTATACTGACGATATTAAGAAAAAGATAGGAGTCGATGATACCGGCATTCATCAGAAGAAATACGATGAGATAGATGGCCAGAACCATCGCTGAGGTCAGAATATTTTTTTTGCTGATTAATTCCTTCATATCATCACCTACACCTTTTCCTGTTCTTTATAACCCAATAAGCCGGTAGGCTTAATGAGTAAAACCAGAATCAGGATGAGAAAAGCAACTGCATCTTTATAGAGTGATCCACCAATGGCGCTGACCAGGGTTTCCACAATACCCAGGAAAAAACCGCCAAAGACAGCTCCTGGAATGATTCCTATTCCACCGATAACAGCGGATACAAATGCCTTCAGTCCAGGCGTAGCGCCCATGAGTGGATTCAGTGTACTGTAATAGACGCCAATGAGAACACCTGCAGCGCCCGCAAGGGCAGAGCCGATGAAAAAAGTATAGGAAATTGTTTTACTCACATTGATGCCCATCAGTTCTGCGGCATCTTTATCTTGTGAGAGTGCACGCATGGATTTACCGATTTTTGTTCGGTTTGTAATGTACATGAGCACCAGCATTAAAAACAGTGTGATTCCAATAATGTAAAAACTTTTGATATCAATGAGTGCACCGGTTCCCATGACATTGATCTGTAACCCAGGGAGCACTTCTTTATAAGTTCTGCTTTCTGGACCTACAAAATACATCATGCCGTATTGCAGAAATAGAGATACTGCGATAGCGGTAATAAGGTTAGAGATTCTGGAACCTCCCCGAAGAGGCTTATAGGCGACTTTTTCAATGATGACGCCAAGTATTCCACAAGACAGCATGGAAACAATCAGGGCAGGAAAGAAAGAGAAACCTAAAATACCTGTAAGGGCAAAGCCTATGTACGCACCGATCATCAGTATATCTCCATGGGCAAAGTTGATCAGATTTATAATTCCGTACACCATTGTATAGCCCAGCGCAATAAGTGCGTAGATGCTACCTAATGAAATTCCGTTTATGAGCTGCTGTATGATCTGTTCCAAATTGATTCCTCCTTTAAATGGAGTAGAGGCTGCCTAAATAATCAGGCAGCCCTATCCTTAGTCCTGTTTTATGGTTCCTGTTTCATGAGATAGGTTGGAACTCCATCTTTCACCTCAAGAATGGTCACCGCTTTTATCGGATTATGGAAATCATCCATTGATAGGGTACCAGTGATCCCCTTGAAGTTCTCTGTTGCTTCTAGAGCTTCTTTCAGTTTTTCACGATCGACTTCTCCAGCTCTTTCAAGTGCATCTGCAACCATATAAGCCATGTCATATCCTAATGCATTAAATGCGTCAGGGTCTGCGCCGTATTCCTTGTTGAAGGATGTTTTAAAAGCCACTACATCCTCGGATGTATCTCCTGAAGAATAATGGTTGGAGTAGTATGTCCCGTTAAGGTTATCTGCACCAGCTATTTCAAGAAGCTTTGGAGAATCAAATCCATCCGCTCCAAGAACAGGCATATCCATTCCAAGCTCTCTTGCCTGCTTGATGATGAGACCTACTTCCTCATAGTATCCTGGGACAAACAGTACATCAGGGTCTGCTGCCTTTATAGTCGTAAGCAGTGTTTTGAAGTCTGTATCTTTTGCCTGATAGGCTTCTTCAGCAACGACTTCTCCGCCCAGTGTGCTGTATGTTTTTTTGTATGCTTCTGTCAGTCCCTGACTGTAATCCGAAGTATTGTCTCTTAGAATTGCAGTTTTAAGAAGACCCAGTTCTTTCGCGGCAAAACTTGCCATGGTGACTCCCTGGAAAGAATCGCTGAAGCAGGTTTTAAACACATATTGTCTGACATTGCCATTTGAATCCAATGTTACATCATCTGCTGTTGAGGATGCTGAAATCAGTGGTACCTTATTCTCTTCAGCAGGTGGAAGAGCAGACTTCACATTTCCTGAAGTTGCTGGCCCGAGGATTGCCACTACGTTATCTCGGGTAGCAAGTCTGGATGATACATTTGCAGCTTCTTCTCCTGAAGATTTGTTATCCACTTTGACAAGCTCGATCTGTTTTCCAAGTACGCCGCCGTTGGCATTGATTTCTTTAACAGCGAATTCAATTCCATTGACAAGGCTGGTTCCATAGGTGGATACATTTCCGGATAATTCATAATTAAGTCCGAGCTTGACGGTGTCACCGTCTCCAACGGATCCCTTCGCCCCGCATCCAGCAAGCATTAGTGAGGATAGTAGTCCAGCAGTGAATAATTTCATTCCTTTTTTCATTTGTTTTCCCTCCATAATTTTAATAAATTCTTTTGTAATAAAAAAACCTTTACTATGTTAAAACATAATAAAGGTGCAAAAGCACGGTACCACTTTATTTTATAAGGCCATTACTGACATTATCTCATCAGGTTCTATCAAACCCTGACCCTGTAACGTGGGTAGACGTCATAACTTACTTGAAACCTTCAGCTATGAAACTCAGAAGCGATTTATTGTCTGCAAGTAGAACATCGGTTCTCAGCTTTTCCGATTCTCTGTGGATTCACTTCAGCAGTTTTTTCTTCGTCAACGTTTTTTGATATTTGATTATTAAATTTTGTCTTGAAGTGATATTATCATTTCGATAAGAATAAGTCAATAATATTTTTATATCAATTATTTTTATTCCTATTTAATAACAATTGAGCATAAATGAGTGCTTTAATACAAAATATTCATTTTCGTCAATGAACATCGTTTACAAATCTGTCATAAGTATAAATAATTGAATAACAATGCCTGTATTTCTTGATATCCATAAAAATACAAACTATGATGAAGGCATAAAAGTTGTAAAAAACGATGGAAAATGACAAGAAAAAACTGAAAATAATAATAAGGTGATGAAGAATGAAAGAGAAAAATATACTGTTAGAACGATTTCACAAAGATGCTAAGGTTATTTTTCTTGCAGAAGATCTGCTGCTTCTGAACCTGAAAGAGAACCCGGATGAGTCGGAACTGGAAGAAATAATACATGATCTTCGTGTGAATTTCAGGAAACTGATCTCATTGCTTTATTTCTATAAACCGCTGATTCGGAAAAAAAAGCGCGTTACATTAGAAAGGAACCTTAAAGCACTTCTGCGTAACTTCGGATCACTTCGAGTACAGCATGTATTTCTTAAATCGGCAGAGGATTTTTCTCTCCAGCTTGGTGAGAATGAAACTGTTATATTTAATGAGATGATTGAAAGGGAAATCGAGAAACGAAGAGAAATGGAGGAGAAGAAGGAGAGACTTGATCCTACAGAGTTTCGAGTCATGTATGAAGAAAATCTCAAAAAGATTTTAGGATATGGGGATCAAATTTTCAAGGATTCTGTATATAGTGGAAATTCGGACAGTGATGCATTCATTTCAAAGAGATATCATGAGCTGATGAATCTCGTTGCCTCTAGAGAGGAAGACCTTGATTACGATTCTTCTAAGGATGTCCATAAGTTGAGGGTCCTTGCAAAGAACATAAACTATACACTTAAAAGCAAGGAAGATGTTCTCGGAGACATTGCCATGAAAAAGGCTGAATACCTGAAAAGAATACAGGATATCGCAGGTAAGATTCATGATGCGGATGTACATATGAAGATAGTTTCTTCTTTTGAGCGCAGAGAAGAAGAAGTTGAAATGAGAACCAGATTTATGGAAAACATCAGAAATGAAAGAAACGAAAATATTGAAAAGCTGAGAAATCTGATTAGAAAGTAGTCTATCAGTAACACGAAAATGAGAGGGAGACGGTACTGATGAACCGGTTCACCTCTCATTTTCGTGTTATTCTGCTGGAATAACAGACGATGCGGTTCCCTGCATGGGATAGCTCTCAGCCAATGCGCCGTCGATGACCGCAAAAACCTGGGTTCCTGGAACAAATATAGTATCAGGACTTTGAGAATAATATGTGCTATCCGTTATGCGGACATAAACCTCACTTTCATTCTCGTAACCAGAGACTTCTCCTTTCACAAGAATAGAAAGAACATCGGGATTATCACCGATCAACACCTCCATGATTTCTCCTCTGATGAGAATTTCAGGCGATATTTCTGCCAGTAAAGTCACTTGATCAGCGTCTCCCTGTGCCGGATAACTGGTGCGAAGCATATCCGGACCTTCTATCCTCACGAAATGACCGGCAGCCAGATCATCTGCTATTCCCTGAGACTCGTTCACAATGATTTTCGTGTCATTATCAATCATGAAGCTGATAATAGTTTCTGAAGGGGTTTCCTGATTTCTATTCGAGAAGCTGCCATCAACTAAAATCGATGTGATATCATTGTTTTTACTTCGATTTATGATTGTTCCTTCATAAATCGAACCAGGCTCTTTTTTCAGAAAAAGCTGGTATAAAGAAAAAGCGGAAATGATGATAATGAGTAATGCCAGTATCAGAAATTTCTTTGAACTGCTAGGCTTCGGCATGAGGGTCCCTCCTTTCTGGTCGATATGGGTCAGGTCTTTTCTATTTTATATCATAGAAAGAGAAGACTTATGTAACAGATTTCTTACACAGGTGGGTCTAAATGTGAAGGGATAAATAATACATAGTTTGCATTATGGAAGCAATGGGGTATTGATGCTATAATTAATAAGTTGTAAAGGTGGTGTAAGAATGTCGTACGCTGGAATAGTTGTAAATAACGAAGCATTGTCTATGGATAGAATTTTCACATATAGAATTCCTCAGAACATGACGGTGTCGATCGGACAGAGAGTGAAAGTCTCTTTCGGTCAAGGGAATAAAAAAATAGACGGCTTTGTACTGAAGCTGACACATGAAGCACCTGAAGGCGTCATGAGGATGAAAGAGATTCACAGCGCTTATCCGGAAAACTATTTTGATGAGCAGCAGGTTGATTTTATAGAACGATTAAGAGAAAAGTATCTGGCTTCTTATCTGGATGTCATCAAGCTTCTGATTCCAAGAGGGATTCTGAACGGCATGAAATACAAAACAAGTGAAAAGCTGTACTTTGTGAAAGATGCTGAAGGACGATATGATAAAGAGCAGTATAGAGCGATCCTGGATCATATTAAAAAGAATCAGGGGATGCTGATCAAAGCAGAACTGACCAAAGAAGGTTTTTCACTCAGTTCAGTGAATACATTGATCAAACACGGTTTTTTATCGGTGATGAGCGAAAATGATTATCGGTACAATATAGAAGAATACGAAGATTACAAGGCGAAAAAATTAAACGCTGAACAGGAATATGCGGTGGAGAAAATCCGAAGCGGACCTGGAACATTTCTTCTTCATGGAATTACAGGCTCTGGAAAGACAGAGGTTTTTCTTGAGCTCATAAGAGAGAATATAGTAAAAGGATATGACAGTATTGTTCTTCTACCTGAAATCAGCTTGACACCTCAAATGATCGAGCGGTTCAAGGGGAGATTCGGTAAAGATATTACTATATTTCACTCCAGGTTAAGTGATGGAGAGCGTTATGATGAATGGTATCGGGTAAAGAGCGGGAAAGTGAAGATTGCCATTGGAGCTCGTTCAGCACTCTTTCTGCCCTTTAAGAATCTGAAAATGGTCATCATTGATGAGGAGCATGAAAGCACCTACAAGTCAGAAATGAATCCCAAATATAACGCAAAGGAAGTTGCGGAGCTCATGATGGAAAAGAACCAGGGGCAGCTTGTGCTCGCTTCTGCTACTCCTTCGGTAGAGTCCTTTCATCGGGCACAAGATGGAGAGATTGAGCTGATCACGCTCCATGAGAGAGCCACAAGTGGTGTGCTTCCGTCAATGGAGATCGTGGATATGCGCGATGAGCTTTTAAGCGGTAACCGTTCTATCTTTTCAAGAGCACTGCTGGAGAAAATCAAAGAAAGACTTGACCGTAAAGAACAGATCATACTCTTTCTCAATAGAAGAGGGTTTTCAACCTTTGTTTCATGCAGAGCATGCGGATATGTGTTCAAATGCGACAACTGCGACATTAGCATGACACATCATCGAGACAATTCACTGATGTGTCACCAGTGCGGTGCAAGAAAATATCTGCCCAAAACCTGTCCGGTATGCCAATCAAAATACATCAAGCAGTTTGGCACAGGAACAGAAAAAGTCGAGGAATCTGTAAGAAAATTCTTCCCGGATGCTCGTGTCATGAGAATGGACAGGGATACTACGAGGCAAAAGAATTCTTATGAAATCATGTATAATGATTTTAAAAATAATGAATTTGATATTCTGATCGGTACGCAAATGATCAGTAAAGGATTGGATTTCAAGGATGTGACACTGGTGGGTGTACTTGCAGCAGACCTTTCTTTGAACATGCCGGATTATCGTGCATCAGAGAAAACATTTCAGCTGATCACCCAGGTTGCAGGGCGTGCAGGAAGAGGAAATAAACCAGGTGAAGTGATTATCCAAAGTTACAGCCCTGATAACTTCGCAATAACTTCAGCACAAGGGCATGATTATGACGGTTTTTATAAAAAAGAAGTGGAAATGAGAGAAGTGCTGAACAACCCACCATTTTCAAGCCTTTTTTATGTTGTTTTCACCTCGGAAAACGAAGAACTTTTAATCAAAAATACACAATATATTGGTGGACTTTTAAGAAAACATTTGACAAAATATGATAATATAATTCTATTAGGACCAAGTCCGTGTATAATATCGAAAATCAAAAGCAATTATAGATGGCAGGTCCTTATTAAAGGTGAGATTCATGAAGAAACAGCTCTGGAAATCAAAAATCTCATTCAGAATGAGATGAAGTCGATTTATAAAGAGATGAAAGTAAGTATGGATTTAAATCCGAACAGTATGATGTAAATTAAAAGAGTAGGAGATTAGAAATGGCATTAAGAGAAGTGAGATTAGTACCAGATAGCGTACTAAGAAAAGTTGCAAAACCAGTAAAAGAAATGACACCAAGGCTTCAGACGCTGGTGAAAGACATGTTCAACACCATGGATAGCGAGGATGGAATCGGCCTTGCTGGACCACAGGTAGGCATTCTGAAAAGAATATTCACGGTTGGAATAGGTGATATAAGACTCTGTTTCGTCAATCCTGAAGTATTAAAGACAGAGGGAGAATATCTGGATGTGGAAGGCTGCTTATCCATTCCGGGAGAGACCGGCGTTGTGAGCAGACCTCAATATGTTAAAGTGAGAGCGATGAATGAGAAGAATATAGAATTCGTCATAGAAGCCAAGAATCTTCTGGCACGATGCATCATGCACGAACTTGATCATCTGAATGGAGTTCTGTTTACAGACAAACTTGTTGAAGTGGCTGAGGATTATGAACCGGAAGAACAGAAAGAAGAGCTTCTGGTACGTTTGACTTACGCGGAGAAGGAGAAGTAAATTTGAAAATAATTTTTATGGGCACACCTGATTTTTCGGTACCTTCTCTGAAAGAGATTGATGACCATTTTGGTGTGGAGCTGGTGGTGACACAGCCTGACAAACAGAAAGGCAGAGGAAAAAAGGTGCAGTTCTCACCAGTAAAAGAAGATGCGCTGAAAAGAAATATCAGAGTGATACAGCCGATTAAACTGAGAACTGATCGGGAAGCCATAGAAGAAATCAGAAGCTTAACGCCTGATTTCATCGTCGTGGTTGCCTATGGTCAGATACTAAGTGAAGAAGTGCTTTCCATCCCGAAATATGGCTGCATCAATCTGCATGCAAGCCTGCTGCCTTTATTAAGAGGTGCTGCACCACTTAATTTCGCATTGATTGAAGGGCATGAAGAAAGCGGTTCAACCACTATGCTTATGGATAAGGGCATCGATACTGGAGATATGCTTCTCACAGACCGAGTTGTTCTTGATGATAAAATGAATGTCGAAACACTACATGATCTTCTGAGCAGTCGAGGAGGAAAGCTCCTCATTGACAGTATGAAAGGATTGGCTGATGGAAGTATCATCCCTACTAAGCAGAATCATGAAAAGTCCACCCATGCGCCACTCATCACAAAAGAGATGTGTGAAATTGACTGGACAAAGTCTGCCAGAGAGATACACAACCTTGTAAGAGGATTGTCTCCTGTACCAGGCGCTTATTCCTATATAGAAGACCAGAAAGTGAAAATACTGGAAACTATGGTTGTAGAAGAAAAGAGTGATGAACCTGGAACCATCATGGAAGTATCTCCAAATGGTGTACTGGTATCTACGGGTGATGGACTCATTCATATTCTGAAACTTCAGTATCCAGGAAAGAAACCAATGACTGTGAGAGATTTTCTTAACGGCAATGAAATCACAGCAAAGAAATTTAAAAGGAGTGTTGAATAATGCCGTATTTTTTTGATTCAACCATGTTACTATTAATTCCAGCGATGCTTTTATCCCTATATGCACAGAGCAAGGTGAAAAGCACGTATAATATCTATTCAAGAGAAGGACTTCAAAGTGGCATGACAGGGGCTGAGGTAGCCAGAATGGTTCTGGACCGCTCAGGTCTACAGAATGTGGAAATTGAAAGAGTAGCAGGTAATTTAACCGATCATTATGATCCTAGAACAAAAGTGCTTCGCTTATCAGATGCGGTGTACAGCAGACCTACCATCGCTTCAGCGGGCGTTGCAGCCCATGAAGCAGGGCATGCCCTGCAGGATCAGGTGGAATATGGACCGCTGAAGCTGAGGTCCTTTATGGTGCCTTTTGCATCATTTGGTTCCAAGTTTTCAATGATCATCATCATTGTAGGACTGCTTTTCAAATTTGTGGGACTGATTGATCTGGGTATCATTCTGTTTTCCATGGTAGTACTATTTCAGCTCTTTACATTGCCTGTTGAATTCAATGCATCAAGCAGAGCATTGGCAGTGCTTGGAGAGTATCAGATTTTGACAGTCGATGAAGTGCCTAAAGCGAAAAAAGTCCTGGATGCAGCAGCCCTTACCTATGTGGCAGCAGCATTCTCATCGATTATGACACTCGTAAGGTTACTTGTTATTCGTGATAGAAGAAGAAGTTAGGAGAAAAAATATGTTTACTAACGCCAGAGAAGTTTCTGTGGATGTGTTAGGCAAAGTTTTGTATCAGGGGGCATATTCAAACATCGCTTTGGATCATGCCTTTTCTTCTGCCAATCTTAAAGAAGAGGATACGGGCCTTGTCACTGAAATCATCTATGGAACATTAAAGTACTTATTAGCAATTGATAAAATCATAGAAAAAAATTCAACGATGCCACTGAATAAACTTGAGGATGACGTGCTCAATATATTAAGAATTTCGATCTATCAGATGAAATATCTTGATCGGATTCCTTCATATGCTGTTCTGAACGAAGCAGTGAATCTGGCCAAGCTGAAGTCGAAAGGTGCTTCTGGGTTCGTCAATGGTGTATTAAGAGGATATCTACGTTCTCAAGATGAAAAAATGACATTCGGAAGCAAACTGGAAAAAGACTCCTTCAATTTTTCATTTCCGATCTGGATGATCGAACTTTTCCAGAAACAATATGGTAAGAACTATAAAAAGATTCTAGCGGGCCTGAATGAAAGACCTGTAATCACTTATCGTGTAAACACTTTGAAGATGAATAGAGAAAAAGCGTTGGAAAAACTGATTGAACTAGGTTATGATGCCCGTGAAACAGAGATTTCACCTTATGGAATTGAAGTGAAATCAGGAAAATCCGTCCTCCTAAATCCCTTATTTCAGCAAGGGATCCTGACGGTTCAGGATGAAAGTTCCATGCTGGTGGCACCGCTTCTTGTGGAAGAAAACAGAAAGTATATGGATCTGTGTTCAGCACCTGGAGGCAAAACCACACATCTGGCGGAACTGACAGAGGATCGGGCCATAATCTATGCGTTTGATATCCATGAAAGTAAAATAAGACTTATAAATGAAAATAAAAAGAGACAAGGTCTTCAATCCATTGTTACTGAAATCAATGACGGATTGAATTTCCTGCCTGCACATAGAGAAAGTGCAAATGTTCTCATTGATGCACCTTGCTCTGGCCTTGGGATCATCAGGAAAAAGCCGGAGATCAAATATACAAAAACACAGAAAGATCTGGACGAACTTGTCATAATCCAGCGATCATTGCTTGAAACAGCGGCTGATTATGTGCCATCTGGAGGAATCCTTCTTTATTCAACATGCACCCTTAATAAAACGGAAAATGAAGAGAATGTAAGGTGGTTTCTTCAAAGTCACGCTGAATTCTCTCCAGTTCCAATTGAATTAGGCGAGCATGAGAATTTTACTTATACAGAAGAAGGCTTTCTCACAATTTTACCTGGTAAGACAATGGATGGATTTTTCATCAGCAGATTAAGAAAAAAATAGATTTCACGACTTCTGTAGACGTTGAAAAGAGCTGATACAGAGGTCTTTTTTTAAAATGCTAATAAATATTTAAAGAAATTTAACAATTTTTGTGATAAAATGTCCATGTTTATTAAAAACGATTTATAAGTAAAATGGTGGTTCTATGTGATTAATCGCGATAAAGGATGAAATAATGGAATATATATTTGATTATTCTTTAGATGAACTTAAAGTATGGTTCAAAGACCATGGAGAAAGTGCGTTTAGAGCAAAACAGGTCTATGATTACCTCTATAGAGGAATCACGGATATTGAGGAAATGAAGAATTTGAATACAAGTGCAAAAGAGAAACTGAAAGAACATTTCAGAATCACTTTGCCGAAAGTGCTTGATCAGAGAATATCTAAAGATGGGACTGTGAAAATGCTTATGGTTCTCGAAGATAATAATATCATCGAGACTGTGATCATGAAGTACCATTATGGATATTCTGTATGTGTCTCATCGCAGATCGGTTGTAAAATGGGATGCACATTCTGCGCCTCCACAAAAGATGGTATGGTAAGAAACTTATCATCTGGTGAAATTCTCTCTCAGGTCATTGCATCTTCTGTGCTGGTGGGAGAGAGAATCTCTCATGTGGTGCTGATGGGATCAGGAGAGCCTCTGGATAATTTTGATCAAGTGATGAAGTTTCTGGAACTTATTCATGCAAAAGAAGGATTAAACCTTTCACATCGAAATATTACCATGTCGACCTGTGGGCTGGTGGATAAAATCTATGAACTAGCTGATAGAAAACTGCAGATCACCTTGGCGATTTCATTGCATGAAACTACAGATGAAAAGCGAAAACAAATCATGCCTATAGCAAATAAATATAGTATCAATGACATCTTAAATAGTGTAAAATATTATATGAGTAAAACTGGCAGAAGAGTATCTTTTGAATACGCCCTAGTAAGAGGTTCAAATGATCGAGAAGAAGATGCGGTGGCTTTAGCCGAGCTCTTGCGAGGCATGCATGTTCATGTGAATCTGATTCCTGTGAACACGATTAAAGAGATGCTGTATCTACCTTCAACCAATGAATCCATCCAGAGATTCAAAGATATCCTCATCAATCATGGTATTGAGGCTACGGTAAGAAGAGAGATGGGATCAGATATAGATGCTGCCTGTGGACAATTAAGAAGAAGTTATTTGGAGAATATGTAGTTGATACGAGGAGACTGATATGATAGAAAGGATTTCTGATATCGGAAATATTAGGGAACTGAACGAGGACACTTATGGAGTCCTTGAAGACAGACATTTTAACCTGTTCATTATCTGTGATGGTATGGGTGGACATAACGCTGGAGAAGTAGCAAGCAAAATGGCGAAGGACACAATCCTTGCTGTTATGAGAAATAATCCCGATGGGGAGTCTCATATAGAGTCATTGGTGTCTGCGATAAAAGAGGCCAATCGAAATATTTTTGAACGCTCCTCTTCAGAAAGAACAATGAGTGGTATGGGGACAACGGTGACAACGGCTGTATCCTATGATGGAAAGCTGGATATCGCTCATGTAGGAGACAGTTCACTATTTATCATCAGAGACAGTGAAATCAGGAAAATCACAAAGGACCACAGCTATGTACAGGAACTCGTTGATGCTGGAAAGATCAAACAGAATGATGCAAAACATCATCCAAATAAGAACATTATTACTAGAGCTGTAGGAACAAATGCTGAAGTTGCTGTGGATACATTTAGATTGGAAACGAAGAAGGATGATATTTTCATCCTCTGTACCGACGGACTGACAGATTATCTTTCTGATGAAGAAATCCTGAATGAAGTGACTAGCCATGAAAATAAAAGGGATTCGATTTTAACCTTGGCGGATATAGCTAAGGACAGAGGCGGAAAGGATAACATCACACTAGTAATATTTGGAGGCGAAGCGCTTAAATGATAGGAAGAATTTTAGGAAGTAGATATGAGATTACTGAGAAGATTGCTCAAGGGGGCATGTCAGTAGTATATAAAGCATTAGATTTAAATCTGAACCGATATGATGCGGTTAAAGTATTAAAAGAGGAATTTTCAACTGACAAGGATATACTGGAAAGATTCAAACAGGAAGCGAATGCTGTTGCTTTTCTTTCTCATCCGAACATTGTGAATATCTTCAATGTCGGTAGTGAAGGTAACATTCATTATATTGTTATGGAGTATGTGAAGGGGCAGACGCTGAAAGAAATCATAAGAGATCAAGGAAGCCTCCACAATGACGTGATATTAAATTACTCTTATCAGATTGCAAGAGCACTGGAATCAGCGCATAACAGCAATATCATTCACCGTGACATCAAACCGCATAATATTATTGTCACAAAAGATGAGCTTGTGAAAGTAACTGATTTCGGCATAGCAAAGCATTCAGATTCTGCAACAATCACCAATTCAGGAAAGATCATCGGTTCAGCACACTATTTTTCACCTGAACAGGCAAGAGGAAATATGACTGACAGAAGATCAGACATCTATTCTTTGGGGATTGTGATGTATGAGATGGCTACAGGCAAAGTTCCTTTTGATGCGGAAAGTCCTATTACAATAGCGCTTATGCATATGCAGGAGCCTCTTCCATCACCTAAAAAAGACAATCCTAGAATAAGTGATGGGCTTGAAAGAGTGATTCTGAAAGCTACAGCGAAAAATCCGATTGAAAGATATCAGAGAATCGAGGATATGATGACAGATCTTCGTACCCTCATGAGTGGTGATAAAATTGTATCAGATTCAAGTTATAACTCAGAAAACACACAAATCATGGGCGCAGTGGTGCCGGAGAAAACTGACATGAAAAATGATGTATATGATGATGAAAAGCCATCAGACAACAAAAAGAAGGGTCTTATTATCGGTCTCGCAATGATTCTAGTGGTCGTTGCAGGTGTCCTTATCGGGAATGCTGTCTTCGGCGGCTCGAATAGAAATCCATCAGATGTGGTTGCAGAGGAAGAAGTTACAGTGCCTGAACTAGTGGGAATGACCAGCGATGAAGCGAAAGCAGCGCTTGAAGCCCTAGGACTTGTATATGAAATTCAGTCAACTGAAACATCAGACAAACCAGTGGATACAGTGCTGAGAACAATACCTGAAATGGGTACTCCAGTGAAAAAGGGTGTTTCTGTTTCTGCAATTTTAAGCGCAGGAGAAGAAAAGCTCTTCGTTCCTGATATTTCAGGAAGCACAGTAGAAGGAGCAGAAATCGTGCTCGGAAACAATGGTTTTATTCTTGGAGAAGTAACTGAAGGCTTTAGTGATACGATTCCTCAAGGTGAAATCATCAGCCAGGATCCGATGGTCAATGTTTCCATGCCAAAGGGCAGTGCTGTAAATGTACTTGTTTCAAGAGGACCTGAAATCGTCCTTTCTGATGTGCCTGATCTTGTAGGGAAAACAGAAAGAGAAGCGCAGGCGCTTCTTGAAGCTGTAGGTCTTTCAATTGGTACTGTAAGTAAAGAACCTACAGGAAAAGAAGAACAGAGCGGAAGAATCGTGGTTCAGAGTATTCCAAAAGAAACAGAAGTCAAAGAAGGAACAAAGATCAATATTACGGTATATGAATATACTGAAGTGACGATTCCTTCCAATCTCAAAGGAAAAACTGCTGAAGAAGCTGCTAACATTTTAAGAGGCCTCAACCTGAAACCGGAGCTTCTGGATGGAACTCAGAATACAGACAGAGTAGTTCAGATTTCACCATCCGGTGGCAGTACAGTGGCATATGGTTCAACGGTTGGTATTTTAGGTGAAACAGAACCAGAACAAGAACCAATCGAACCGGTAGAACCAGAGCCACCAGTGGAAACACCTACACCATAGAAGCATGATCATCAGCCAGTGATAAAGTGACAGAAACTTTATCACTGGCTTTTTGCATATAAAATTCTTTTCTTTTTTAAATAATTTCCTGGAAATGGTTTATAATAGGGGTATTAATATATACAAGTAAAGGAATGATGCAATGGAAGGTATAATTGTAAAAGGAATTGCCGGGTTTTATTATGTTAGAACCAGTGAAGGCGTTCTGGAATGTAAAGCAAGAGGGATATTCAGAAAGAACAATGTGACACCTATGGTAGGAGACCGTGTAACGGTCATAGCGGCACCAGAAGGTAATACACTAGATAAGATTCACGCGAGAACTTCAGAGCTTATGCGCCCGTTTGTCGCTAATATCAGCCAGGCCTATGTAGTTTTCGCCATGAGAAATCCTGATATTAATTTTGATATGCTGAACAAATTTCTTGTCTATCTTGAAATGAAGCGTATTAAACCAGTTCTGGTTTTCAATAAGAGTGATCTGGCCACAGAAAAAGAGATGAAGAAAATTGCAGATCTCTTTATGGGGACAGGATACACAATCTATTTTACCGAAGCAAAATCCGGATTGGGACTTGATGATCTTTATGAGCAGCTGAAAGATAACATTACAGTGTTATGTGGTCCTTCAGGAGCAGGAAAATCAACTCTTCTTAACAAGCTCTCTGGTAGTGAAACGATGGAAACGGGTGTCATATCTGAAAGACACAAACGCGGAAAACATACAACAAGACATAGTGAGCTCATTGAAATAAATGATGCTCTTCTAGTAGATACACCTGGTTTTTCCACTATGGAGTTCACAATGGAAGCGGAGGATCTGAAGGAGTATTTCCCTGAATTCTACGAGTATGAAGGGGAATGCAGATTTAATGGATGTAACCATAACAGAGAACCTGGCTGTAGAGTAAAAGAAGAAGTGGGAAAAACCATATCTGAAGCGAGATATAATTATTATGTTAAATACTATAACGAATTAGTTGAGGAGAACAAGAGAAAATGGTAAAAATTGCACCATCCATCCTTTCTGCGAATTTTGCGGATTTGGGAAGGGATATTGAGAAAACGGTAGAGGCAGGCGCAGACTGGATACATATTGATGTGATGGACGGATCTTTTGTCCCGAATATCAGCTTTGGTATACCTGTGATGAAGGCAATCAGGCCTCTGACAGATAAGTTTTTTGATGTCCATCTTATGATTGTCAATCCAAGTAATTACATAGATGCTTTTGCAGATGCAGGAGCAGATCTGATCAATTTTCATTATGAAGCTGAAATGCATATCGACAGAGCCATTGAAAAAATAAAATCAAGAGGAATAAAAGCGGGGATAACCTTGAATCCCGCTACACCAGTATCTTTATTAAGTACAATTCTGCATAAACTGGATATGGTACTGATCATGTCTGTGAACCCTGGGTTTGGTGGTCAGAGCTTTATTCCGTATACACTGGATAAGGTGAGGGAACTAAGAGAAATGGCAGATAAGCTGAATCCGGATCTTCTGATAGAAATCGATGGAGGTATCGCAGAAGATACAATAAGAGCTGCTGTAGAAGCAGGAGTGGATGTGGTTGTTGCAGGGTCTGCAGTATATAAGAACGGTGAGATCAAAAGAAACATAGAGGTCTTAAGGGAAGCCCTGAAATGAAGAAAGTGATAATTGTTTCAGGAGGAAAGAAGCCCAGTCTTGCGCTCTTTAATTCAGTGCATGATGAATCATGTAAAGTCATAGCAGTTGACAGTGGTGCAGAGTTTTTCAGAGAAAATGAAATGATTCCTCACGTCTTGCTGGGTGATTTTGACTCCATAACCGAGGAGACTTTCAGCTATTTTGAAAATAAGACAGAAGTGATCCGATACGAGGCGGAAAAAGATTTCACTGATACGGAAGCAGCGCTGGAAGAAGCTTTGAAGGAGAAACCTGAAGAAATTATTCTGTTAGGCTGTACCGGAAACAGACTGGACCATTTTATCGGGAATCTGTCTTTGCTGGAGAAAGCCCTTAGTAGAGGTATTAAAGCTTATATCATGGACGATCACAATAAAATCTTCATGATGGATAAACCTGGCATCATCAAAAAGGATTTTGGCGACTATATATCATTTCAGGCCTTTAGAAGCCATGTGAGTGGTTTTGGCGTCAAAGGAGTAAAGTATCCACTATGGGACTATGAACTTGTCCTAGGGGACTCTATGAACGTTTCAAATGAATTTGTGGAGAAGTACATATCAGTCACGTTCAAAGATGGGATTCTGATGGTATTTATGACAAAGGATTAATCAGATGGAACAGTAAAGTGAAAAAAATCCCGTCATCAGCATTTTTACGAAGCTGATGACGGGATTTTTAGTGTTCCCAGTGAAAAGAGCCAATAAAAAGAGTTACTATAAACTGAATTTCTTCAATCTCTAGTAACTCTTTTTAGAGTAAAATAGCCAGTCTGAAAGACCAGCTAAAATTCTTCTACTGTTATATTGCTCTTTCTACTTTTCCGGAACGTAGACATCTTGTACAAACGTGAACTCTCTGAGGAGTTCCGTTAACAACAGCACGTACTCTTTTTAGGTTTGGTGCCCATGTTCTCTTAGACTGTCTGTGTGAATGGGAATACTGTACACCGGCAACTACACCTTTATTACAGATATCGCATCTTCTTGCCATTAAAATACACCTCCTCCTGAGAGATCAAATCATCTCAAAAGCTTTTCAAATATTATTTGTTTTGAACAGATACTATTCTATCATAACTGATGAAGGTTATGCAACATAATTTTAGCCCTGAATTTGTTTATATTGAAGTATGTTCAAAAATATAATATCATTATAGGGATAAGAGCTTTGTCCGTCAATCGGCAAAGGAAGAATAATCGTCCCGTAAAGAAAACGTGAATGCACTTTTTTAAAACGTAAAGAGGGAAAGAGGAGGAAGTTTCATGATAGGATTAACGAATGAACAAGGACATATATCATATTCAGAGGATGTAATTGCAAATGTGGTGGGTCTTTCTACAATGGAATGTTATGGTGTTGTAGGTATGGCATCAAAGAATACCAAGGATGGTCTTTGGGAGCTCATAAAAGTGGAGCACCTGAACAAAGGTGTCAAGATCAACGCTAAAAACAATGAACTGTCCATAGATCTGTTTGTTGTCGTAGAATATGGCACAAAAATATCTGTGATTGCAAACAACATCATTCAGAAAGTAAGATACAATGTTGAAAATTATCTTGGACTTAAAGTAAAACACATTGTAGTGAATATTGAAGGTGTTCGATTCTAATAAGTGAAATCTTAAATTTTATTAAGAATTATCCATATTAATTTGATTTTGGGTGATTTGCTTTAGTATAATAAAGATTGGTTTAATATTTTATAGGAAGAACCCTAGTTATAGGGTTTTATTAAAGTATGATTTACATACATAAATGGAGTGGACATGCTTTGATATTGTCCATATTTTGCAGGAGGAATATTGTATGAAATATAACAAAATAAATGGACAGCATTTTTTGAATATGGTGACCAATGCGAGCATCAGATTGGAAAATGAAAAGGCTTATGTGGATTCACTGAATGTCTTCCCTGTTCCTGATGGAGATACAGGCACAAATATGTCCATGACATTTACTGCAGCAGTTCAGGAAATTCAAAGCAGTAAATCTTCTTCAATCGGAGAAGTGTCCAAGATAATGGCTAAAGGAGCACTCATGGGTGCCCGAGGAAATTCCGGCGTTATCCTGTCACAGATCTTCAGAGGGATTGCGAAGGGACTTGAAGGCAAAGATGAGGTGAATCCTTATGAATTTGCTTTAAGTATTCTAGAAGGATCAAAATCTGCTTACAGAGCAGTTATGAGACCGACTGAAGGTACAATTCTGACAGTCATAAGAGAAGTTGGAGAAAAAGCGACTGAATACCACACAGATGATATTAAAGATCTGATGGATAAGATCGTGACTTATGCGGATGATACTCTTCAGAGAACTCCGGATCTTCTTCCACAGCTTAAAGCCGCCAATGTAGTTGATTCAGGTGGTATGGGACTTCTTATTATTCTTAAGGGGATGTATGAAGCATTAGAGACCAATTTTAAAATGGCAGAGAAACTGGAAGAGAAATCTTTCGAAGAGTATGTAGCTGCGAGAGATACACATACAGAAATCACTTTTGGATACTGCACAGAGTTCATTGTCCTTTCAGAACCTGATAATGGGGAATTTAAAGATTATCTTGAGACCATGGGAGATTCCATAGTCTATGTAGGATATGAGGACATCACGAAGGTTCACATCCATACTGACAATCCTGGCCTTGTCTTGGCTGAAGCTGGAAAGCGTGGAGAACTGACAAAGATCAAGATTGAAAACATGAGAGAGCAGCACAGAAAGCTTCAGGATACCCCTGACGTGCATGTGGAACCTGAAGTGGAAGAAGCTTCAAAAGCGGTACCTGCTGAGAAGGTGAAATACGCATTTATTTCTGTATCCATGGGAGATGGGATTAAAGAGGTCTTCCAGGATTTAGGTGTTAATTACGTGATATCCGGAGGACAGACTATGAATCCTTCAACACAGGATATTGTTAAAGCTGTAGAAGAAGCAAATGCAGAATATATCTTCATTCTGCCAAATAACAAGAATATCATCATGGCTGCAAATCAGGCTAAAGAAATCTCAGCCAAGGATGTTTATGTAATTCCGACCAAAACCATTCCTCAGGGTGTAGCCGCTCTGACAGCGTTTAATCCGGAAGCGGATGCTGAAACGAATTACGATACGCTCATATCAAGCCTTGAAACCGTAAAATCAGGATCTGTCACTTATGCAGTCAGAGATACTGAAATTGATGGAAAAGAGGTCAAACTGGGAGATTATCTAGGCCTGATTGAAAATAAGATCAAACTGGTCAAAAGAGAACTATATCCTCTTGTTGAAGAGCTGATCGAATCGATGGTAGATGATCAAAGTTCTTCAATCACACTATTTTATGGTGAAGATGTAAAAGAAGAAGAGTTTAATGAACTTGTAGAGCTTCTTGAAGAAAAGTATGAAGACTTGGATGTCATGAGAGTATATGGGAAACAGCCTCTATACTACTTCATCATCGCAGTGGAATAAATCTGAAGAAGGCTTAGGCCTTCTTTTTTTTAGGAGAAATTATGAATATATATGATTCTGTGGGTACCCTTAAAGGGGTTGGAGCAAAAACGAAAGAACAGCTTGAAAAAATGGATATCATCACCCTGCTGGATTTACTTTTGTATTTCCCGCGGGCATATGATAAATACTTTGAGGCGGACGAGACTTATTTCAATGGAATGGATAAAGTGAAGCTTGAAGCAGAAGCTGTTCGAATCACGAAACCTTTTCGTACACGTACCGGAAAAACCATGACAACTGTGTATTTCATGACGGATTTCGGTCAATTGAAAGCCATGTTTTTTAATATGCCCTATGTTTCAAATAATTATAAAATCGGTGAGAAATACATTCTCAAAGGGAAGTTCACCAAAAAAGGCAAAAACATAGAGTGCATCAATCCTGTATTTAATAAGGATACGGAGGAAATCGTCCCTGTGTATCCGACCGAAGGTAAAGTAACGGGGACACTGCTTAAAAAGCTGGTAAGGCAGATTCTGGAACAAATCATCATCAATGAGAATTTTCCGCAGGATATTCTGCAGGAGGAAGATCTAGTTTCTCTGGATGAAGCGGTAAGAAATCTTCATTTTCCGGAAGATGAGAAAAAACTGGAAGTCTCACTGAAAAGAATGAAATTCCAGGAAATGTTTTCCTATTCGATGAAAATAATGCTGTCGAAAACAAGAAGACTGGAAAATGAGGAAGGAATTTCTTTCGGTATGAGTAAAAGGCTGAAAGAACTCAAAGAACGTATTCCATTTGATATGACAGATGCTCAGAATAGAGTCATAAGAGAGATTCTCAAAGATCAGAAACATACTTTCCCCATGAACCGGCTGCTACAGGGTGATGTAGGTTCCGGTAAAACGATCGTTGCATTGATTTCACTTTTCAATGTGATCGAAAATGGGTATCAGGGTGCATTTATGGCACCTACTGAGATTTTAGCGAAGCAGCACTATGAAGAAGCTGTGAAACTCCTTGGGCCAATGGGCGTCGAGGTGGAGCTGTTAACCGGTTCCACAAAGAAATCAGATCGTGAGAGAATAACAAAGAATCTGGGGAATGGAAAGCCTATACTGATGATCGGAACCCATGCGTTGATAGAAGAAAAGGTGAACTTTTCCAGATTAGGCATGATCATAACCGATGAGCAGCATCGCTTTGGGGTCAATCAGAGAGCAAAGCTCATCAATAAAAGCAAGACCGCTGAAGTTCTTGTCATGAGTGCGACGCCTATTCCTAGAACCATGGCTCTTACAATATACTCTGATCTGGATTTATCGGTAATTGATGAACTTCCAAAAGGGAGAAAAGAAATCAGAACAGTTCTGTTTGATGAGGGGAAGAGAAAAGCCTGTTATAATAAAGTGATTGAAGAAGTGAAAAGTGGAAGGCAGGCATATATCGTCACACCACTCATCGATCTTGATGAAAATGGTGAGCTGAATTCAGTGGAAGGTTTATATGAAGAGCTTTCTAAAGGTTTCCTAAAGGGTATACGTATGGGGTATCTACATGGTAAAATGACTTCAAAGGAAAAAAATCAGGTCATGGAATCATTTAAGAATGGAGAAATCCAGGTACTGGTCGCCACTACGGTAATTGAAGTCGGCGTAAATGTGCCCAATGCCAGTGTTATGGTGATTGAAAATGCGGAAAGGTTCGGTCTTGCACAGCTTCACCAGTTAAGAGGCCGTGTCGGCCGTGGTGAGTATCAGTCCTATTGCATCATGATGGCAAATATCAGAAGCCAGGTCACAAGAGAGAGGCTGGAAATCATGGTAAGAAGCAATGACGGATTCTATATTGCTGAAGAAGACTTGAAGCAAAGAGGTACAGGACAGCTCTTCGGGGTAAACCAGAGCGGTCATTCAGGCCTTGTTTTATCGAACCTCGCAGTTGATTATGAACTTTTCCTGAAAGCGAATCATTATGCAAAGAAAGTATATAACGGGAAACGTCCCGAAGAAATCAGAATGAAAAACGAATTTCTGGATAAGATTTCAAGAAGTATGAATTTTATCTGTTTGAATTAGAGGAGTACACACATGAGGATCATTGCAGGCACTGCAAGAGGTAGAAAGCTGCTCTCACCAAAAAACGAGGGCAGAATAACTGAAAAAGGTGAAATGAGAGCTACAAGACCGACCCTTGATCGGGTAAAGGTCTCCATGTTCAATATCATAAATCATAAAATCTATGGATCAAAAGTTCTTGATATGTTTTCAGGAACTGGAAGTCTGGGGCTTGAATGTGCAAGTAGAGGAGCAAAGGAAGTGATCCTGCTTGAAAAGTTCAGAGAGACATATGATATCCTGATGGAAAACATCAATCTCTTAGGATTTAATGACATAGCTTCTGCTTATCTTAAAGATTCATACGAATTCATAAAAAGTTCAGGGTCTAAAGGTGAAAAATTCGATATAATATTTGTAGACCCACCTTATCTGAATAATATGGTGGAAGAATCTATACTATTGATTGATAAATATGACCTGCTATCTGAGAATGGTGTCATCGTATCTAAGTATGATAAGGATGAGACTATTTATAAACCCGAAGGAAAATATGAATTGATAGATGAAAGAAAGTATGGGAAGACCATACTTGCATTCTATCAACGAAGAATGTAAGGAGCTATTAATGAAAATTGCTGTTTATCCAGGAAGTTTCGATCCGATTACGCTTGGTCACATGGATATTATCAAACGGTCAGCAAAGCTGTTTGATAAGCTGATTGTGGCAGTATTAAAAAATGTTGATAAGAAAGCTTTGTTTACAATCCATGAGAGAGTTGATATGATTGGTAAACTAGTAGAGAAATATGATAATATTGAAGTAGTCAGTTTTGAAGGTTTACTCATCGACTTTATGGAAAGTAATGATGCGACAATAATCGTCAAGGGTCTTCGAGTGGGATTGGATTTCGATTATGAGCTTCAAATGTCACATATGAATCGAAAACTTTCGAAAGATCGTGTGGAAACAATACTCTTGATGGCGAGTACAGAGTATTCTTATATCAGCTCATCTTCTGTCAGGGAGATTCTTCATTTTAAAGGCGATATCGAAAATTTTGTACCGGAAGAGATTGTTCAGGACATCTATAATAAAGTCGGAATCAATGGAGGGGTAATTAATGAAAGAAAATTATGAAGTGACATCGAGAAGAATCGAAATTACAGGTCTAGTTGAAGTGCTGCAGGAAATTGTAGAAGATGGATCGAAAATGCCGTTTTCTAAAAAAGTAATGGTAGACAAAGAAGAAATAGTGAACATATTGGACGAGATTGTTCAGGTTATTCCTGAGGATTTACGAACCGCTCAATGGGTTCTAAGTGAGAAAGATCGAATTCTTACAGAAGCAAAGACTGAATATGAGAGAACAAAAGCAGAAGTTGATCGCATGATGAGAGATAAAGTGGATAATCATGATATCGTGAAAGAAGCCAATATCAAAGCGCAGGAAATCTTAAATAAGGCGCAGACAGAGGCGAAACTTGTAAAATTATCCGCCAGAGATTATGCGGATTCACTGCTTTCTGATCTGGATGCGGAAATCAAAGAAAAGAATCAGCAGATGATGATGAACTTCAAAAATTTATTTGAAGGTTTTGTGCAGGAATATAATAAGAATTTCAATACAACATCCGAAACGATAAAAGAGAATATTAAAGAACTAAGAGAAATGAAATAGCTTCATGCGAATTATTTCATAAGAGAAACTCCATGTAAAGATCCAATTCTTTCCATGGAGTTTCTGCTATTGGCAAAAATTGAATCTTGTTGTATGAAATATAAATGGTCTTAAACTTCATTTTTTGCCGAAAATTTGATATAATAGTATTGTTGGAAGATAACACTAAAATACAGAATATATTTAAAATAACAATTTGATTGGTGAATGATATAAAAACTCTCCACTAAAATCTCTCTGAGGTTTTAATTTTGTGGACAGTAATGTAATCTGCAGCCTGATGTTTCACAGAAGGGGGTAATTTAATGTTCGAAATTAATGACTATGTCATGTATGGTTTAACTGGAGCTTGTAAAGTTACAGATATTCGTCGTGATGAGGATGGTTACAACAAGGAAAGAAAATACTACATACTGAGTCCGATCAAGGAAACAGAATCTATCATCATGATTCCCATCATGAATAAGGATATCAATGTCAGAAAGGTAATTACGAAAGAAGAAGCAGAGCAGCTTCTGAATCAGATGAAGGACAAGCAGATCGACTGGATCGATGACAGCAAGGAAAGAGCACGTGAATATAACGAGCTTCTGAAATCCGGTGACAGCGAATCATGGCTTTTACTCATCAAAGCACTGGCTGATGAGAAGCTTGAGAAGAAAGAGGAAGGAAAGAAATTATCATCAAGTGATGATATGATCTATAAATCGGCTACCAATCTTTTAAGCGGAGAATTCTCTGTGGCATTGGATATGGACATCGATGAAGTGATTCCTTATATTAAAAAGTTTTTATAATTGATCAAAGATACAAATGAAATATAAGTGAAAAACCACCTCTCTATTTCAGAATAGTGAGGTGGTTTTTATTGGGAAATTTCAGTTGAACTGATTTTATAAATTTGAAAGTTCTCTGTCAATCTCAGTCATTTTGTTGCGAAGATGATTGCTGATGGAACGTAGTTCAGACAGGAAATGCTGGATATGCTCCAGATTCGTGCTGATCTTACCTCGGATGCTCCAGTCCGAAAAGATGTTATCGAAGGCAATATCAATGAATCTTTCTCCGCCACCAATATGTTCCATTTTATCTTCTATGGCCATATCCACATCCTTCAGCTCTTTCCGCATGATTTCCGCTGCTGAATTGATGTCAGCTATGTGCTGATTCGCTTCATCCAGTTTTGAGTATTTGACAAGGTCTGCGATCATACCACCTCCAAAAAAAGTGTCATAGGTGGACCAGCTTTTAGCGCTGGAAAGTTTATTCTCCGCGTCTAAAGTGAGAGATACTACATTTTCAACTGCATTAATGGCTTCAACAAGCTCTTTTCTTATATGGAAAAGCTCCTTCTTTTTCGCTTCGATTTCTGAAGAAAGAGCTACTCCTTCCGGATAGGAAATGAGGATGTGCTCTTTAAGTCGTGTATGTTCAGCTTCAAGAGCCCGGATCTCACTTTGCTGTCGTGTTATTTCTTTCTTCAGGTTTACTAGATTCGTGTTCTGTTCATCATACCTGATTTTCGCCAGGAGATACTCTTCGGATTCTTTCTTGAGTTTCTCATCATAGGAACCGGAAACTTTAGAAAGAATAGATGAAATAGAGAGGCCTTCAAGGGCTTCCACATCCTTCTGTTCTTTTTTCATAATCTGTAAAAATGATTTCAATTCATCACTTTTCTCTTCAAGCTGTTTGCGGTTATCGCTCAGCTTGGCTTTCAGCACTAAGATATCTTCATGATAGCTCAATAGTTCGTCATAAGCTTCTTTATAGTTCATGTTCAAATCATGGTAAATCTCTTACCTTTCCTCCTATATATTATAAGGTCTATTTTAACATATAAAAGAGTGAATGTAATTTATCCCTGTGATTTATTGAATAGTATAATGGAGCGGAAATCCGCTCCATTATACTGTCTTTATCCGTTTATAATTTCGCCGCCGTTGATGTGAAGGGTCTGTCCAGTCATGTACGTGGATCCGTCTGAAGCAAGAAATACATAGGCTTCAGCCAATTCAACGGGTTGACCGGGCCGATCCAGAGGGACGTTCTTACCAAAATTCTTGACATCATCACCACTGAATGTGGAAGGGATAAGAGGTGTCCAGATAGGCCCTGGCGCTACCTGATTGACACGTATTTTTCTGGAGGCGAGATTCAAGGAAAGAGACCTTGTGAAAGAAGTTATGGCTCCTTTTGTGGCAGAATAATCAATCAGCTGAGGATTGCCTGCATATGAAGTGACGGAATTCGTATTGATCACTGCTGCACCTTCTTTCAGATGCGGAAGGGCTTCACGAACCAGATAGAACATTGAAAATATATTCGTCCGGAAAGTTCTTTCCAGCTGATCGTCTGAAATTTCTTCCAGGGAATCTTTGGGGTGCTGCTCTGCAGCGTTATTGACGATGATATCTAATCTATGGAACTCACTTATCGTCTTTTCAATGATCTTTTTAGAAAAACTGCTTTCTCCGAGATCTCCGTTCATGAGAATGCACCTGGAGCCGTATTCCTCAACAATTTTCTTGGTTTTATTAGCATCATCGTTTGAATCGAAATATACAATAACCAGATTTGCACCTTCTTTGGCATAGGCTACTGAAATTGCTCTTCCGATTCCACTGTCTCCACCAGTCACGATGGCCACCTTATTTCTGAGTCTTCCGTAGCCTTTGTGTGTTGGATTGTCATAAATAGGTTCTGGGTCCATCTTAGCTTCTTCATCTGAACTGTGCTCCTGGGCCTTTATTTCTTCGTCACGTGGCATGTCATGGTCTTTTAATTCTTTCTTCATATGTAATCCTCCTCAGAATGAATATCAATTCGTTGTGTTCATAGTGATTTTATACGTTCTTCAATATCTAACATAAAACTGAGGTATGAAGCAGGCATAGAATTTGCTTTAAAATTCTGTAAAAAGAAAAACCGGATTATTCATCCGGTCATTCCTATCTATTTCTATTTCCGTTTGTTTTTATATCCTTTGAAATCCCACTCGGGATCATAAGCATGGTTTTTGAGTGCATAAATCAATGAAGCTTTCTGATCAATTTTCTGAAAAATATCAAGATTTTTTCTGTAGTTATGTTGAAGATCAATCTCTTTATCTTTTCTGAGTGCTGCAAGGATTTCTTTCCCCCGGTCATTCAGAGCCAGTATCTTGATGGCTTCTGGGGTCTGTCTGCGCAGCTCTTCTATCGGTTCAAGATCATAAGCAAGAAGATATTGCATCAGGATTCTGGAAATTCTGGTTCGGGTGTATCTTTTTGTTTTTATTTCGTTGATAAATGATTCCAGTGTGCCTTCTTTGAGGTGCCTAAGCCGTGAAATGATTCGATTATCAAGTCCTTCATTCGCTTCCTGAATATGGCTTAAAGACTGTTTTTCTGTGATGAGCCTATACATCAGAAGATCTTTGAAATCCTCCTCCACGATGAAGGGGTAAGCCTGTTTTTTCAGTTCTTCAATATATTTATATATTTCTTGAGGTACATATCCCTGAATGCTTTCATCATTCTCAATTTCTTTTCTTAAAGCTGTAGCTGAAGCGAATTCCTCTTCATTCAGTTCCAGATCATGATAGCCTTTACCAGTTCTTTTCACGGTGAAAGGTTCTATAAGTGATTCGGTCCTGATCATCGCTTTCAGGTATTCCACACCGAGAATGTTGTTGGGGTTCTGAATGAAATCCACATCGACATCCGGGAGGAGATCTTTGAGTGCCTCATTTCTGGCTTTCGGGTAGGAGTGTCCGTGATTCAGTTCAGTTTTTAAAAGTTCCTTGAACTCTTCAGGCTCATATGCCAGGATTTCTGCGATGGCTTTCAGGCTATGAAGACTGCCTTCTTCAGAACCAAAAGAGAGAAGCTCTACTCCGTTTAGTGCATTCAATATCCTGATGGCACCCTCCGCGAAGAATTCAGCAGAGGATAGGGCATAAACGCCAGGAAGCTCCAGCACAAGATCAGCTCCTCCAAGGAGTGCCATCTCCGCTCTTCGGTATTTATCGATAATTGCCGGCAGACCCCTTTGGACAAAGTTTCCTGACATGAGCGCAATGATGTGTGTTGCCTTTCCTTCAGCTTTTGTCATCCTGATCTGATATTCATGACCTTTATGAAATGGATTATATTCAGAGATAATCGCTGCGATTCTCATTATGATAAACTCCTTATTGTATTTCTACTTCATTTTAGCGCTTTCGACTTGAAATGAACAGTGATTAAGAGGTATTATATTATAAGGTATGTTGTTTAAATAAGTCAATTTAGAGTTGAAAGGAGAATATTATGGATTTTGTGTCCAAGATGAAGGAACTTGCTAAAAGTGACCTGAGAAAGATTGTACTTCCAGAAGGAAACGAAGAAAGAAACTTGAAGGCTGCGGAAATAATTCATTCTGAGAGAATAGCGGAGGTTATTCTTGTAGGAAACAGAGATGAAATTGAAACCAATGCAAAGAAATTCGGTGCCAATATCGAAGGAATCACCATCGAAGATCCTGCAACTTCAGAAAGAACAAAAGGATATGCAGAAGGTTTATATGAACTGAGAAAGAAAAAAGGTGTCACGCAGTCCATGGCTGAAAACATAGTGCTGGATCCTATGTATTTTGCAACCATGATGGTGAAAAATGATGATGCCCATGGTATGGTATCCGGTGCGGTACATACTACTGGAGATCTTCTAAGACCAGGTCTTCAGATCATAAAGACCGCTCCTGGAATCAGTGTCGTATCTTCATTTTTCATTATGATTTTAAAAGACAAGAGCTATGGAGAAGACGGACAGATGCTGTTTGCAGACTGCGCAGTAAATCCGAATCCTAATGCAGACGAACTTGCAGCAATAGCCATCGCTACTGCTGAGTCAGCAAAAAAACTGATGAAATTTGAACCCAAGGTTGCCATGCTTTCCTTCTCATCTTATGGAAGTGCGAAGCATGAACTGGTAGCAAAAGTCGTGGAAGCCACAAAGAAAGCACAGGAACAAAGACCTGATCTTCTGATAGATGGAGAACTTCAGCTGGATGCTGCAATCGTAGAATCTGTTGGCAAGAAAAAAGCGGCTTCATCACCAGTAGCTGGCAAAGCAAACGTTCTTGTTTTCCCGGATCTTCAGGCTGGTAATATCGGATACAAGCTGGTGGAAAGATTAGCTGGAGCCGATGCGATCGGACCAATATGTCAAGGTTTCGCAAAACCGATCAACGATCTTTCAAGAGGATGCAGTGTTGATGATATTGTCAACGTCGTTGCAATAACCGCTGTACAGGCACAGAACGCATAAAAAATAAGAAATAAAGGATGGAATCGGATTAATGAAAATTTTAGTAATCAATTGTGGTAGTTCATCACTGAAATACCAGCTTATGGATATGGAGAATGAAAACCCATTATCAACAGGACTTGTAGAGAGAATAGGAATTGAAGGTTCAAAGCTGACTCAAAAGGTTGAGGGCAGAGAAAAGTATGTACTGACAACACCTATGAAAAATCATAAAGATGCGATTGCTCATGTGATTGAAACTTTACTTGATGATGTTCAGGGTGTGATCAAGTCCATGGATGAGATCGGTGCTGTAGGGCACAGAGTGGTCCATGGTGGAGAAAAGTACAGTACTTCCGTGATCATTGATGATGAAGTCATGAAGGATCTTGAAGAATTTTCGGTACTTGCACCACTTCATAACCCACCAAATATTATTGGAATCAACGCTTGTAAGGATTTGATGCCAGAGACTACTATGGTAGCGGTATTTGATACAGCTTTCCATCAGACAATGCCTGAAAAAGCATTCCTTTATGGACTGCCATATGAACTGTACAAGGAAAATCATATCAGAAAGTACGGTTTCCATGGTACAAGCCATAAGTATGTATCACAAAGAGCTGCTGAGATGATGGGAAAAGACCTGAAAGATCTTAAACTCATCACATGTCATTTGGGTAATGGGGCTTCCGTTGCGGCTGTCAGAGGTGGATTATCAGTTGATACATCTATGGGATTCACACCGCTTGAAGGACTCCTTATGGGAACAAGATGTGGCGACATTGACCCGGCTATCATTCCTTATCTTATGGATGTCAAGGGATACAGCTATGACGAAGTGAATGACATCATGAACAAGAAATCTGGTGTTCTGGGACTATCAGGAGTATCTTCAGATTTCAGAGATATTGAAGATGCTGCAGCTGAAGGACACAACAGAGCAAAGCTTGCTCTGGATGTTTTCCATTACAGAGTCAAGAAGTATATAGGCTATTTCATGGCAGCCATGAACGGCGTAGACGCTGTTATTTTCACAGCTGGTCTTGGAGAAAATGCTGTTGAGACAAGAGAAGAGATCATTACAGACCTGGAATGGTTCGGAATTGAACTTGACAAAGAGAAGAATAAAGTCAGAGGAAAAGAGAAGATTGTATCCACTGATGATTCAAAGGTGAAGATCATTGTTATTCCAACCAATGAAGAGCTGATGATTGCAAGAGATACATTATCACTAATTAAATAATCAGATTTCATAAAGTCTGCAGCAGAATCTTTACTGATCTGCTGTAGACTTTTTTCTGTTGACTGAAATAATAAAACTTGATTAAGTTCAAACATAATCTTATAATGTACACATATATTGAAACAAAAAAACAAAATGTTTAAAGAGGTGTCTTATGAGTGAAGAATTGAAACATCTGGATTTCTTATCAGAATATATGGATGAAGTGGAGAGTTACAGATGTGCATATTGTGGAGAAAGCTTTGAAAAAGAGAGAATTTATCCTTTTGAAGATAAATTCTATACAGGGAAATGGATGATGACAAAGCATCTTGAAAAACACGATCTGGTGGAAGAGATTTTAAAATTACCTCGCAGCGCCACAGGACTTACAGAAGTGCTTGAGGCGATTATTCCATTGATGTATCAGGGGAAAAAAGATCAGGAAATTGCTGAAGTCTTGAAGATATCGCCCAGCACAGTACGAAATCATCGTTTCAGGCTAAGAGAAAAAGAGAAGCAGGCGAGACTTTTCATCATACTGATGGAACATCTTGAGATGAAATCAGAGGAGCTGGTTACACCTCATAAGGGAGCAACCATGATTGATGACCGATATCAGATCACAAAAGAGGAAGAAAAAAAGGTGCTTCAAGTTCACATGACTGATGAAGGGGCCATAAAATCATTTCCTGCAAAAGAAAAGAAAAAAATTGTTATTCTGAGAAATATCACAGAACACTTTGAAGTGGGGAAAAAATATTCGGAGAAGGACGTGAACAGAATACTTATGAGAATTTATGAGGACCATGTACTCCTTAGAAGATATCTCATAGAATACGGATTTATGGATCGAACACCAGATGGCTCTATTTACATAAGAAAATAAGAAGTGTATACTTAATAAACCATAGGATTACAATAATGAAATTGAGGAAGGCGAGAAAAACCTTGACTTTTGAAAATTGACTTTATATAATTGTATGTGGTTGCTTGAGAAGTATAACTCGATAGAAGCGACATCTGCACTTTGCAGATGAACAGGAGAATGAAGATGGAAATAGTACTGCAGGATTCAAATGTAAAATCCATAACCAAGGATATTGATTTTACCTACCACAAAGAGAATCTTGTTTATAACAATGAGACCATTAAAATTCTGAAACCAATCCAAGTTAAAGGAGAAGTAGTGGTAAGTCAGGGCATAGCAGATGTTAAGCTATCTGTGAGCACCAGGATGCTGCATACTTGTTCCAGGTGTCTTGAACAATTTGAAAAAGATCTGGAACTGAGCGTGGACGAAAAGGTTTCTAAAAATGAACAGGAAGGCGAGAATATTGTCACACTAGAGGAAGGAAAGATTCTCGATTTAAGGGATGTTGTTTTGAATAACATCTATTTGGCGATACCTTTCAAAATTCTTTGTAAAGAAGACTGTAAAGGTTTATGTCAGAACTGCGGAATGAATCTAAATCATGGACAGTGCAGCTGTTCAAACGATGAGATAGATCCAAGGTTATCAGCCCTCAAGGACATGTTTAAGGAGGTGTAATAATGGCAAATCCAGCTAGAAAAACGTCAAAAGGTAGAAGAGACAGAAGAAGAGCATCAACATTCAAAGTAGGTTTACCTGGAATAGTTGAATGTCCACAGTGTCATGATATGAAGCTTGGTCACAGAGTGTGCAAGCATTGCGGATATTATAACGGTAA
This sequence comes from uncultured Proteiniclasticum sp., assembly GCA_964643785.1. Taxonomy (GTDB): domain Bacteria; phylum Bacillota; class Clostridia; order Clostridiales; family Clostridiaceae; genus Proteiniclasticum. Next base: position 42,807 of record CAZXUT010000004.1, on the reverse strand, counting down.
GGAAATCATAAAAACTGAGGTTGAATAGGAGAGTCTATGACTTTCCTTTTTTTACCCGTTTTCTCTAATTATAGAGAAAACGGGTTTTTGCTTTTGTATAAAACAGGGAAACTGTGAAAATTATGAATCCCTATCTATGAATAAACCGCTTTATAGGATCCAATCATTAAGATCAAGACGAAGTCAGTCTGTAAATCTTCTTCATTGAGATTGAAAAAAAGGGTTCGATTGAATTCTTTTTAAACCTCTACATCCATCATGAGTCATAAAGTAATTTATGGTATTCAGTAGTGTAAAGTTTAAATTTTTCTTAAGAGAAATTGGTTATCATTATTCAGATGCATTATAATAGTATGATAAATACATTATTTGTCATAAATATCTATTCTCTGTAAATATTACCGGGAATATAGGAGGAATGAATTTTGAGAATCGCCTTAGATGGAATGGGTGGAGACTTTGCCCCTAAAGAAGCTGTTCATGGTGCAGTACTTGCTGTGAAAGAGTATGGAGTGGAAGTCACGATCACAGGACCTAAAGAAAAAATACAGGAAGAGCTTGATCTATACGAATTTGATAAAAGTAAGATTGAAATTCTTGATGCTAGGGAAGTGATTTCTTTGAATGAATCTCCAGTAATGGCGATCAGAAGAAAGAAAGACTCATCCTTAAGACGTGCCATGGACCTGGTTAAAGAGGGAAAAGCCGACGCTGTGGTATCTGCAGGCTCTACGGGAGCAATCCTTGCAGGAGGACTTCTTGTGGTCGGTAGAATCAAAGGAGTGGACAGAGCGGCACTTGGTGCACTTATGCCCGGGAAAAACGGCCATTTTATGGTCATAGATCTAGGAGCTAATGCAGATGTGAAACCTCAGAATCTGGTTGAATTCGCTAAAATGGGTACGGTGTTTTTCAAAGCAGTGAAAGGGAACAGCAACCCGAAAGTGGGGCTGATCAATATCGGTGAAGAGGAAGAAAAGGGGAATGAACTAACAAAAGCCGCTTATGGTCTTCTCAAGGAAGAGAAAAGCATCAATTTCATCGGTAATGTCGAACCAAGAGATATTACAGATGGAGATGTGGAAATCCTTGTATGTGATGGATTCACTGGGAATGTGGTTCTTAAAATGTATGAAGGGGTTGTGAAAAACCTGATGTCCATGATCAAAGAAGCGATGATGAGCACAACTAAAGGAAAAATCGGTGGACTTCTGGTGAAACCCAGCTTAAAAGAGTTCATGCTGAAAAATGATTATAAGGAAGAGGGCGGAGCCTGTCTTCTGGGCGTGGACGGTATTGTAGTGAAAGCTCATGGCACTTCAGATGCAAGGGCATTCAAGAATGCGATAAGACAAGGCAAGAATTTTTATGACAAGAACTATCTTGATCATTTCAAAGAAAATCTTAAATAAGATATTTAATTGTTGCATCTGGCAGACATTTCTAATATTATACAAATGATGGAGGTGATTTAAAATGATATTCGAAAAGCTAAAAGCAATTATCGTAGACAAACTTAGTGTAGATGAAAATGAAGTGACAATGGATTCCAGTTTTGAGGATCTAGGTGCTGATTCCCTTGATATCGTAGAAATAGTCATGGCTCTTGAAGAGGAGTTTGACATTGAAATTTCTGATGATGAAGCTGAACAGGCCAAAACAGTCGGAGATGTAGTAAACTATCTGACAGCTCAAATCGGCGAGGAATAGAAAAAGTCATGTCCCGTATGAAAGGCTCAGCCTATATACGGGACTTTGTTTTTTTTGTATAATAGAAGGAATTATAAGTTTATTCGTGAGGCTACAAAAAGCTTGACGAATGAACTTCTGAAGAAGGAGTAAGAAATGGAATTTGAAAGTGTTATAGAACAGCCATTCAGTAATCAGACGCTTCTGGAAACGGCTTTGACCCACTCATCCTATGCGAATCAGCATAAGAATATGGATTATAATGAAAAACTTGAATTTCTCGGCGATGCAGTGCTGCAGCTTGCCATCACTGAGTATATCTACAGACAGTTTCCTTCAAAAACAGAAGGTGAACTGACTAAGCTCCGTGCGCTTATTGTCTGCGAGGCCTCTCTACATCAGGTTGCTGTAGACTGGAATCTCGGCAGGTATATCAGAATGAGCAAGGGAGAAGAGCTTACAGGTGGTCGAAACCGTGCAGCACTCCTTGCAGATGGTGTAGAAGCAGTTATTGCAGCTGTTTACTTGGATCAGGGCATGGAGACGGCAAAGAATTTCGTGGTGAGTAATTTCATGGAAATCATCGATATGGCAAACAAGAATGAAATCATTCTGGATTATAAGACAAGCCTTCAGGAAATACTTCAGGAAAACGGAGAAATTGAAATCAAATATGAACTCATAAAATACGAAGGTCCTCCTCATAGAAGAAAGTTCTATTCCAAGGTAGTCATCGACAATATTACCATGGGCAAAGGAGAAGGATATTCCAAGAAAGAATCCGAACAGCTGGCTGCGAAAGATGCACTGGGGAAATACGTGAAAGCTGAGGAGACTCATGAATAAACATAGGATCATTCCCATATTCATTCCACATGTGGGATGTCCTCATGACTGTGTTTTCTGTAACCAGGCGAAGATCACCGGGCAGCTCCGTGAAGATTATGAGAAAATAACCGGGGACTATGTGCGCGAAACCATAAAGTCTTATCTTGAAACCATAGACAGAAGGGAAACGACTGTCGAGGTTTCTTTTTTCGGAGGAACCTTTACGGCAATCAGCATGAAAAAACAGAAAGAGCTTCTTCAAGCAGCGCATTATGCAAAGGAAGAAGGCCTCATAGATTATATAAGGCTGTCTACACGGCCTGATTACATCAGCCTTCCTATTATGAATCATCTGAAGAGTTATGGAGTGGACGTTGTGGAACTGGGTGTGCAGTCCATGGATGATGAGGTGCTGAAGCTATCCAGAAGAGGGTATGAGAAAAATGTGGTCTATCATGCTTCGAAGCTCATCAAGGATTTTGGGATGACATTAGGTCATCAGCTGATGATTGGTCTTCCAGGTGATACAAGGGAAAAAGATTTCCTTTCAGTGCTTGAAAGCATAAAAATGGAGCCTGATCTAGTGAGAATATATCCAGCGCTTGTCATCAAAGACACAGAAATGGAAGAAGCTTACCTGCAAGGTACATACAGTCCGTATTCTCTAGACGAAGCTGTTGAAATTTCGGCTATGATGATGAAACAATATGAAGACCACGGTATAAAGGTCATCAGAATTGGACTGCAGCCTACAGAGGAAATAAGCGATAAAGCGGATGTCATTGCAGGACCTTTCCATCCTGCCATAAGAGAACTGGCAGAGTCCTTTCTTCTGGTGAAGCGTATGGAAGAGACAAAAAGTAAAAAAGTGGAAGTGAAAGTCGGAGAAAGGGATCTCTCCAAGCTTTATGCAGGGGGAAAAAGATATTTCAGACCTTTACTTGAAAAAATGGAAATTCTTGTAACTGTTGTACCTGGGAGGCTTCAAGAAACCATAGAAATCAGATCCTATGATGAAAGGGGTGTTTTGTAATGTATCTTAAATCTATTGAAATAAGAGGATTCAAATCCTTTGCGGACAGAACTCTCCTGGATTTCAACAACGGAATCACGGCTGTAGTAGGACCTAACGGATCCGGTAAATCCAATATATCTGATGCGGTCCGGTGGGTGCTTGGGGAGCAGAAGGTGAAATCTCTTCGTGGCGGAAAGATGGAGGATGTTATTTTTGCAGGTACGGATTTCAGAAAGCCGCTGGGTTTTGCTGAGGTAACACTGCTTCTGGATAACAGTGAGAAAAAACTGCCGGTACCTTATTCGGAAGTGAGTGTCACAAGAAAACTGTTTCGTTCAGGAGAGAGTGAATATCTCATCAATAATACAACCTGCAGACTAAGAGATATCCACGAACTTTTCATGGATACCGGTATCGGTAAAGAAGGCTATTCTCTCATCGGACAGGGAAAAATTGAAGCAATCTTAAGCGGAAAGATGGATGATCGTCGTGCGCTGCTTGAAGAAGCTGCAGGGATCGTAAAATATAAATCGAGAAAAGAAGAGTCAGAGAAGAAAATGGTCAATACGGAGATGAATCTTCTACGAGTCAATGATATTCTAAACACCTACGAAGAAAGAATAGGACCACTTCAGAAAGAGAAAGAAAAAGCGGAGAAATTTCTGGTGCTCAGCAAGGAGCAAAGAGAAATTCTGATATCGCTGATACTATCTGATCTGGAAGAGTTTGATGCTGAGAAGGCATCACTGGATGAAAAACTAGCCCGTGTCACCAGAAGCTATGAAGATATAGAAAAGAAAAGAACCGAGGCAACTACGTCAAGAGATCAGCTGGAACTTTCCATGGAAGAGAAGAAGGCGATTGAGACTGAACTGAAAGAAGAGTTTTACCTTAAGAGAGAGCAGAATGAGTCTATATCCAATGAAATAAAAATGCTCTATCAGCTCATTGAAGACAGGAAGAAGACGCTTCAAAAAAATGAGAAATCCATTGAAATGAATACGAAGAGGCTTTCTGATGAAGAAAACAATCAGATAGAGAGGTCCAGAGAAATTGAAGATGGACAATCTGAAATCAATGAAGTCTCACGCTATCTTGATGAAAAGAGAAAAAGAAAAGAGGAACTTCAGGAAAGCCTGAAGCTCAGCGAAAATGCGCAGAAAGGTCTTCGTGATGAAGATGAGGACGCGGAACAGAAGATCAGAAATATTCAGGATAAGGCAAAAGCGAATTACAGCGATCGTGATACCTTGAAGGGAAAAGTGGAAAACATCATTTCCATGATCAACAGCTATAAAGCTTCTTCGTCAATGAATGAAATGGCCAAAAAGGATACAGACAGAGAGATTCATTCACTGAAAGAGAAAATAGAAAATGAAGAGAAAGTGCTTCTATCGAGAAAAGAGAGTGCAAAAGAGGTTCTTGATGAGCTAAGTGGAATTGATCTGAGGATCAAGAACATGGATTATGAAGTAAGAGCTCAGGAATCTCAGATGAAGCTTCTGAAGAATCTGGAAGAACAATACGAAGGGTATACAAGGTCTGTCAAGTCTCTGATGACCTATCTGAAAAGCGCATCTCATAAACTGAGCGGGAAGGTCAACCTGGTGGGAGAGGTCATAAAGCCTCACCAGGGCTTTGAGCTTGCCCTGGAGGTGGCACTGGGATCTCAGGTGAATAATATCATCACACCAACCGACAATGATGCTAAAGAGCTTATAGGCATACTGAGGGCGAAGTCCTATGGTCGAGCGACTTTTTATCCTCTGAATGTCATGAAAGGGTACAAGGCGAAAGACCCTTCTCTGAAACGTGGGAAGCTATTAGGTAATCTGTTCGATCTTGTGAACTTCGAGAAAAAGTATGAAGGCATCGCAGCGAATCTTCTGGGAAGGGTATTTGTAGCTTCCAATATGGACGAAGCACTCCTTGCAGCCAAAGAAATGGGCTATACAATGAGAATCGTCACACTGGAAGGGGACATCATCAACTCAGGAGGATCCCTAACAGGAGGAAGTCTCTATAAAAAATCATCTGGCATCTTCTCGAGAAAGAAGGAACTGGATGATCTTGCTGTAAGTCACATAAAGATAAAGGAAAACAGACTTCTGGAAGTTGAAAAGAAATCAGAGATTGAAAAAGTTCTGCAGGAAAAAACCAGAGATGAAAGAGAATCTTCCTATGCCATCAACAACTACAAGATGGATCTGGCTAAGCTTTCAGAGAGGCAGCAAGGGTTCCAGAAAGACATGGTTCGACTGGAGAAGATCATTGCTGATGCACAGAATGATCTTTCATCAAGACAGATGGAGCGCGAAGCGCTTGATGAAGTGATTGCACAGATGGACGGAAAGATTCATGATCTGATATCGCAGAAAGAAAAAAACAAAGATTATCTTAAAGAGATCAAAGATAAAAGAGTCAGGGAATACCAGGAATTTGATCAGCTTACAGCCTATATCATGGAGGAATCAGTGAAAGAAGGCCGACTGCTGGAAGCCCAGGATGCAAGGAAGAAAGCTGTAGAGAAGATGGCTGAGGATATCAGGAACTTAAGGCAATCTCTTCTGGAGCTGAATGAAGAAAAAGAATCAACAACCAGAGAGGTCATGGAATCCGAAAAGAACATCGAAAAAATGAAGGAAAATGTACTTCTGCTTCAGAATGAGATTTCAACCATGGAAAAAAAGCTGGATGAGATCTCTATGGAGGAAGTTCGGGATAAATCGGTTTTCAAAGAACTGCAAGGATTCACAAGAACGCTGGATGAAGAGTTCTATGTTCTTGATAAAGAGCTTTTTAAGGTGAAAGATGCCATAGAAAAACTTGAAAAAGAAAAAATCAGTCTGATGAACAAGATAAACGATGAACTGAATCTGACGCTGGCTGAAGCAAAAGAGGAAAGGATTCCGATTCTGGACAAAGACGCCTTCAGAAAGAGGCTGAATGAGCTGAGAAGACAGATTACAGCGCTCGGCAATGTAAATGTGGCTGCTATAGAAGAGTTCAGAGAAGTTTCGGAGCATAGTCTATTTCTGACTACCCAAAGAGATGATCTTGAAAAAGCGAAACTTGAACTGAAAGAACTGATCATGGACATGACGCTACGCATGAGGACACTCTTCACAGAGAACTTCAAAGTGATGAATGAGAACTTCAATGATACATTCAGAAGTCTTTTCCAGGGCGGAAATGCCAAACTGATCATAGGAGAAGGTGATATTCTTGATGCACCTATTGAAATCAGTGTCCAGCCTCCAGGAAAGAAACTACAGAACATTACACTGATGAGCGGTGGAGAAAAAGTTCTTTCAGCTATTGCGCTGACTTTTGCTATCCTCAGGATGAAGCCGACACCTTTTTGCATCCTGGATGAAATTGAAGCTGCGCTTGATGATGCGAATGTATACCGCTTTGCTGAATTCCTGACGGAATTTGCAAGAGATACACAATTTATTTTAATTACACATCGAAAAGGTACAATGGAGGCAGCAGATGCACTCTATGGGGTAACCATGGAAGAAAAAGGCATTTCTAAAATTGTTTCCATGGATCTTTCTGTGGTGAGGAGTGAAAATGGCTAATTTTTTTGAAAAACTGAAAAGCGGGTTAAGCAAAACCCGAGACAATATCACTGGAAAGATGAATGAGGTTCTGGGACTTGCGATGACAATCGATGAAGACCTGTTTGAAGAGCTCGAGGAGGTGCTGATCACCTCGGATGTGGGGTATGAGACTTCCATGATCCTGATTGAAAAGCTGAGACAGAAAATCAGGTTGCAGAAAATAACAGATGTGGAGAAAGTATCCGGAGCGTTGAGAGAAGTGATTTCTGAGTTTATGGAAGATGATGAGAAGCATTTCAAGGTCCAGAAACCCACGATTATTCTGATCATCGGCGTAAACGGAGTCGGAAAGACCACATCCATCGGGAAACTGGCGTATAAATATAAAAAGGAAGGCAAGAAAGTGATTATGGCTGCAGCGGATACTTTTAGAGCAGCTGCCATCGATCAGCTTGAGATCTGGGCGAGCAGAGCGGATGTTGATATTGTAAGGCATCAGGAAGGATCAGATCCGGCAGCGGTTGTTTTTGATGCGCTGCAGGCATTCAAAGCCAGAAATGGTGATGTTTTGCTGGTTGACACAGCCGGGAGACTTCACAATAAAAAGAATCTGATGAACGAGCTGGAGAAAATCAGAAGAGTCATTGATCGGGAATTTGGTGATGCCAACATCTATTCCTTACTGGTTCAGGATGGAACGAGTGGACAGAATGCGGTGATTCAGGCGCAGGAGTTCCAGAAGGTTGCTCAGCTGGATGGAATCATTCTGACTAAACTGGATGGCACAGCAAAAGGTGGCGTGGTGCTTTCCATCAAAGAGACCTTGAAAATTCCGGTGGTTTATATCGGAATCGGTGAAGGTATTGATGATCTGGAAGATTTTGATGCCAAGGCTTTTGCGGAAGCGATGATCTGATTTAGCGTCAGAATTATAAAGCTGGAAAACTTTCGGAAAACTTTTTTAAAGCTGTCAGGTAAAAGTACTTGACAGCTTTATTTTTTTTGGGTAAACTAATTCATGTGGTAGGTGAGGTTATGGAAGACAGAATTGAAATATCCTTGTTGATGGATTTTTATGGGAAGCTTTTGACGGATAAGCAGAGATATATTTTAGATCAATACTATAATATGGATTACTCCTTATCAGAAATTGCCGAGAATCAGAATACCAGCAGACAAGCAATTCATGACCTGATCAGAAGATGTTATAAGACACTTAATGATTACGAAGATAAGCTTAGTCTTCTTAAATCTTCTGTTAAAGAAGAGGGAATCAAAGAGAATATTGTAACACTCTTATTAGAGAAAAATTGTTACTGTAGTGAAATCGAAAAACTCCTGAAGGAGTTATAAGGAGGGATTACATGGCCTTCGACAGTTTAGCGGAAAGACTCCAGGAAGCCTTTAAAAAGCTGCGTGGAAAAGGAAAGCTGACAGAAAATGATATTAAAGAAGCCATGAGAGAAGTACGACTAGCCCTTCTGGAAGCTGATGTCAATTTCAAAGTCGTTAAAAACTTTGTAAAGAATGTCAGTGAAAAGGCTACTGGTCGTGAAGTACTTGAAAGCCTGACACCAGGTCAACAAGTGGTCAAGATCGTGAATGAGGAACTGACTGCACTGATGGGTGGTAGTGAAGCAAAGCTGAGCTTTGACTCCTCTATTACAGCGTTTATGCTGGTAGGTCTTCAGGGTGCGGGTAAAACGACCATGGCAGGAAAACTTGCCTTACATCTTCGAAAGAGGAACAGAAAGCCGCTTCTCGTAGCAGCAGATATTTATAGACCTGCAGCGATTAAACAGCTGCAGATCGTAGGGAAACAGATAGACATTCCGGTATTTGCCATGGGTGATAAAGTCAGCCCTGTGGACATTGCCAAAGCGTCCATGGAATATGCGCGAAAAGAAGGCTGCGATGTGGTTATCATTGATACCGCAGGTAGACTTCACATCGATGAGGAGCTCATGAATGAACTTAAGAGCATCAAGTCTTCCATAAGACCTATGGAAACTTTGCTTGTAGTTGATGCCATGACCGGTCAGGATGCTGTAAATGTATCTGAGAGTTTCAATAATTCTCTGGGTCTTACAGGTGTGATTTTGACCAAACTCGACGGTGACACTAGAGGTGGTGCAGCGCTTTCCATCAGGGAAGTGACTGGAAAGCCGATCAAATTCTCTGGTGTAGGCGAGAAAATGAGCGATTTGGAAGTGTTCCATCCGGAACGTATGGCGAGCCGTATTCTAGGTATGGGTGATGTGCTTTCTCTTATTGAGCAGGCAGAATCAGCTATTGATGAAAAAGAGGCCAGGGAACTGGGTTCGAAGATGATGAGTAAGGAATTCAACTATGAAGATTACTTGAAAGCCTTCGAACAGATGCAAAAACTTGGACCCCTTAATAAAATCATGGAAATGATGCCTGGAATGAACAGCAAGGAAATGAAGGGACTGGATCTTGATAGCGGCGAAAAGGAAATGAAGAAGACTAAAAGTATTATTCAATCCATGACGGTGAAGGAAAGAAAAAATCCTAAACTACTTGAAAACGCATCTCGGAAGAAGAGAATAGCGAAAGGTTCAGGCGTAACCATACAAGATGTCAATAAAGTCATCAAGGGTTTCGACAATATGAAGAAAATGATGAAACAAATGGGAAGTATGCAGAAGGGTTCTAAAAAAGGACTGTTCGGTAAAATGCCCTTTTAACACAAAAAAATCAGGAGGTGAAAGATAAATGGCAGTAAAAATTAGATTAAGAAGAATGGGATCCAAGAAAGCTCCATTCTACAGACTAGTAGTAGCAGATTCAAAAAGCCCAAGAGATGGTAAGTTTATCGAGGAGATTGGTTATTACAATCCGATAAGCATTCCAAAGGAAGTTAAGATTGATGCTGAAAAAGCAACAGAATGGTTAAACAAGGGAGCTCAGCCAACAGAGGTTGTTGCTAAGTTATTTGACAAGGCTGGAATCAAGAAGTAATCGGAGGGAATGACATGAAAGAATTAGTTGAGTTTATCGCTAAGGAATTGGTAGATCACCCCGAAGAAGTTTCCGTTACAGAAGTGGACAACGATAGTGCCCTTACACTAGAGCTTAGAGTGAATTCTGAGGACATGGGTAAGGTCATCGGCAAGCAGGGGAAGATCGCAAAAGCAATCAGAACTGTGGTAAAAGCCGCTTCTATGAAGGAAAACAAGAAAGTTCATGTAGAAATAGTAGAATAAGCTATTTTTCTTAGCCTGCTTAGAAATAAGTGGGCTTTTAGACTATTTAGAAGAAGTAATGTATAGGAATAAAAGAGGTAATTATGAAAAAATTTCTGACCGTTGGAGAAATTACAAAGCCCCATGGCGTTAAAGGTGAAATCAAGGTTTTTCCATTAACAGACGATATCAATAGATTTAAAAAGCTCAAAAGAGTCTTCATTGACGGAAGAGAAGTGAATGTACAGTATGTTACAGTAGGTAGCGATCGTGCAATCATGTTGCTTGAAGGTTGTCAGAGTTTGGAAGATGCTGAGAAATATCGAAAAAAAACCATACAAGTACCGAGAGAAGAAGCTGTCAAACTTGAGGAAGATGCCTATTTCATAGAGGATCTCAAGGACTGTGTGATCTATGACAGTGAAGAAAAAGAATTGGGTAAGGTAGCTGAAGTGATTCAGACCGGTGCCAATGATGTATATTGGATCAAAAGCCCAAAAGAACTGCTTATTCCAGCGATAAAAGATGTGGTTCTTGATGTGAATATCGAAGAGGGTAAAATCATCATAAAACCTTTAAGAGAGTGGACGGATGAGAATTGACATACTCACTTTATTTCCTGATATGTTCAAGGTATTTGATGAAAGCATCTTAGGCAGAGGGAAAGAGAAAGGTCTTTACAGTATCCATACAGCGAACATAAGAGACTTCTCCTTAGACAAACATAAGAAAGTGGATGATTATCCCTATGGAGGAGGAAATGGTCTTGTGATGACCGTTCAGCCCATGAGAGACGCTATCAGAGAAATCAGAAAAGTGAATAAGGGGTCCGTGATCTTTTTAGGCCCTAAAGGTAAAACCTTCGACCAGAAAATGGCTGAAGAGCTATCAAAGAAGGAAAGCCTGATTTTTCTTTGCGGTCATTATGAGGGAATAGATGAAAGAATCTATGAAGACATCGATATGGAAATCTCCCTTGGAGATTTCATACTTACTGGTGGTGAAATGGCGGCGATTCCTATCATTGACAGTATCCTCAGGCTAAAAGAAGGCATGTTAGGGACTGATGAGAGTTCTGTAGAGGAAAGTTTTTCTGAAAATCTCTTGGAATATCCTCACTATACAAGACCGGAAGAATATGAGAATCAGATCGTACCAGAAATACTTCTTTCAGGACATCATGAAAACATCAGGCAGTGGAGACGGTATATGATGCTGAAAACTACGATGGAGAAAAGACCTGATTTATACAAAAAGCACGTATTGTCCAAGGATGATATGAAAATCTTAAAAAAATTCTCCAAAGCAGAAGAAAAAAAGTAGAATGCACTTGTACTCAATGCATATGTTGTGATAAAATATAGTTTGTGCTAGTACGGGCGTTCCACTGGGAATATAAGATTCTGTATGAACGTCAATTTATCTTTAGGAGGGAATGCACTATGAATGAATTAATCAGAGCTATTGAAGCTGAGCAGATCAGAGAATCTGCGTTACCAGACTTTAACGTGGGAGATACTGTTAAGGTACACGTTAGAATCAAGGAAGGCGAAAAGGAAAGAATCCAGGTATTCGAAGGCGCAGTAATCAAGATTCAGAACGGTGGAGCCAGAGAAAACTTCACAGTAAGAAGACTTGCTTATGGTGTTGGCGTAGAAAGAACTTTCCCAGTAAATTCACCATCTGTAGACAAGCTTGAAATTGTCAGAAAAGGTAGAGTAAGAAGAGCTAAGCTGTTCTATCTAAGAGACAAGATCGGTAAGGCTGCTAAGGTTAAGAACGCTAGATAAGATGATAAAAAAGAGGCTTCGGTCTCTTTTTTATTTTATCAATATTAGTAAAGAGGGATTTCTGTTTCTTAAGACAATCTTAGTGCTTATATGTATAATAAGAAGGAAAGTGAAATAAAAGGAAGATGATCAAGATGGAACCGGAAGTAAAGAAACCTGATGAATCCATGGAAAATGAGTTTATCCTCTTTAATGAAGAGTGGGAAACCTCCGGAGAAAAACTTGTTCCCTATGCAGCCAGAAGAAGAGGGCTGACTTATGATGCATGGCGCAATGAAGCGGAAAGACTTGAAAAAGAAGCTCCACCAGGCATGGTGACAGCTCATGTATGGTTTCTGATGAGAGAAGATAGAATTCTTGGTGCAATCTCTCTTCGGCATACGCTAAACGACTACCTGAGAGGTGTTGGAGGTCATATAGGATATGGGGTCCGCCCGTCTGAAAGAAGAAAAGGCTATGCGGATCTGATGCTGAAGAAGGTACTTGTACTTGCCAAAGAGCGTGGAATGAAAGAAGTCCTTATTACATGCAATCAGGGGAATATAGGATCAGAGAAAGTGATTAAAAGAAATGGTGGAATACTAGAAAACGTCATTGAAGATGGTGATGAAATGGTAGCCCGCTACTGGATCAGGCTAGCTTCAGATTGACGAGTTTAAAATAAAAAACAGATAGTATTACAGAAGGAAGTGTTATAGATGGATATGAAAAGAATAAACTGGTTCCCGGGACATATGGTGAAGACCAGAAGAGAAATCACAGCGAATCTGAAACTTGTTGATGCAGTGATCGAAATACGAGATGCGAGAATTGTATCTTCTTCACAAAACCCGGAAATTGAAAAGATCATTGAAAATAAACCGAGAATCATCCTTTTGAATAAGGCGGATATGGCTGAAGAACAGGTGACAAAAAGGTGGAAGAAAAGTCTGGAGAATGAAAATACACTGGTGCTCGAGGTGAATTCATTGACCGGTAAAGGTCTTAATCAGATCAAATCGACACTCAATGAGCTTCTGAAAGATAAACTCGCGAGACAAAAAGAGCGTGGAATCGTACATTACACGATAAGGGCTATGGTGGTCGGTATTCCGAATGTGGGTAAGAGTTCCTTTATTAACCGAATGGCGAAAAATTCCATTGCCAAGGTAGGAAACAGGCCTGGTGTAACGAAGAATAAACAATGGATTAAAACAAAGGAAGGCATAGAGCTTTTAGATACCCCAGGTATTCTATGGCCGAAATTCGAGAGAGAAACATCGCTGAATCTTGCGTTTACAGGAGCCATAAAAGATGAAATCATGGATACGGAAACATTGGCTTTAAAACTCATTGAAAGGCTTTCGATCCATTACAAGGAAAGGCTGATCGAAAGATACAGCTTAGAGGAATTTTCTGAAGATCCACTTGTAAATATGGAAAATATCGCCATAAGAAGAGGATGCATCATCAAGGGTGGAGAAATTGACTATACACGTACAGCTGTAATGTTACTTGATGATTATCGAAATGCCAAATTAGGAAAGATTTCACTGGAATGGCCAGAGGCGAATAATGATTAAACATATTTTGTCAGCAAGTGTTCTTGAAGTGAAAATCTATGTGAAAGACCATAAGGATGAGATCTATCAGGATAAGGAAAACTGCCTTCAGCTTCTTCGTGAGGACAAAAGAAAATCGGTACAGGCTCTGGCCGACTATCTGGAGTGTGAGTATCTGAAAAAAGAGACGGAAATCAGAAGAGTCAGAGCGCTCTATGACCATGATCTTTCTTTCAATAAGGTGGTCTGTGGAGTTGATGAAGTAGGCAGAGGGCCTTTAGCAGGTCCCATCGTAGCGGCGGCTGTAATTCTGAAACGGGACTCTGCATTTGAAAATCTGATTCTTGGAATCAATGATTCTAAGAAATTATCAAAGAAGAGAAGAGAGGAACTGGATGTTCTGATCAGAGAGAAGGCGCTAGCCTATGCGATTTATGAGATGAGCAATCTGGATATAGACCGTCTGGGAATTTCCTACTGCAATCATGAAGTTTTCAGAGGTTCGATCAGAAGTCTTGAAGTCCAGCCGGAGCTGGTTCTATCAGATGGGTACAAGGTGAAGGACTATAAAGGGGAAAACATATCCCTTATCAAGGGGGACAGCCTGAGCGCTTCCATCGCTTGCGCCTCAATTATAGCCAAGGTTCATAGAGATAAGCTGATGGAAAGATTGAGTGTTTTTTATCCTGAGTACGGATTCGAACACAATGCAGGCTATGGAAGTCCTGATCATTTACATGCATTAAGAACCAAAGGTCCTATACCACTCCACAGAATGAGTTTCATTCGTAATATTCTTTCAGAGGACTAATTTTAATGGTTAGAACTACTCTTCTGATTAACAATCAATCTCCAGTGAATAATGTAGCTAAGACAATTAGCGAAGAATCACTGGAGGTTTTATGTTTATGAAAGAAAAATATGAGGGAATCCATCGACAGATCAGGCTCATGGCGGCTCTGCATTCTTATGACTACAAAAAGTGTCATCATGCGATGATAGAGAAACAGCTGAACTATAATCCTGAGGAGACAAGAAGAATCACTAGAGCCATAAAAGAAAACAGAAGATATGTGCTTATCGGAGATGAAAACTACCCGGTAAAACTATACGATCTGGAATGGCCACCGCTGATACTGTTTTATGAGGGAAATCTGGAACTTGTAAACAGACCGTCCATTGGGATTGTAGGCGCCAGAAAATGCAGTGTTTATGGTCGTAAAGTCACCATGGATCTAGCAGGTTCTCTAGCGAAAATCGGGTTTATCATCATAAGCGGCGGAGCAAGAGGGATTGATACAGCTGCGCACAAAGCGACACTTGATGAGAATGGGAAAACAGTGTGTGTTTTGGGATGTGGGCTTGATATAAGCTATCCTGGTGAGAATGCAGAGCTGTTCTCGGTAATAAAGAAGGAAGGGCTGCTCCTCTCACAATACCCGAAGGGTTTTGGACCAAAAAAATGGACCTTTCCGATGAGAAATCGCATCATCGCGGCATTATCAGATGAAATTATCGTCACGGAAGCTGCAGAAAAGAGCGGGTCTTTGCATACTGCATCCTATGGAGAAGAGCTGAACAGATCTGTTCATTCGGTCCCCCATGAAATATACGCTGAAAATGGAGCTGGAACAAATCTGCTCATCGAAATGGGTGCACATATTCTATACAAAAAAGAGAATCTGATCAGTGATCTTCTGACCAGGAAACCGGATGTACTTTTACAGAGAATCAGAGATTTAGCTCTTCTTGAATTGAATCCTTCAATGGACGATCTGGAGAAGATTTTCAGTCTGAGCCATGTTAAAGATCTGCATTGGAAAGAGATGTTAGAGAGTAATCTTAAAATATTTACAACTTAGAGCGTATGAAGAGTAATAATGGTAAGAAGTCATAGAAATCAAAGAGTTCAGTGATGATAAGCTCAAAAAATCTCTTCTGTTATTGGCTGCATAATTCTAATTATATGAATATTATTTTGACATTTTAAAATGCATAGTATAGAATATGGAATTAATTCAGAGATTTACCAGACCGGTGAATATTCATTGTGTAATCAGATATTATTTTATATCTATAATTCAACTATTCTCAAGGGATAGTATCAACATTTCTCGGGATGAAACTGCAAAATAAGGGAGAATTTATGATTCAGAAATTAGTAATCGTTGAGTCACCAGCCAAAGCAAAAACCATAAAAAAATATCTTGGTTCCGGGTATACTGTAGAAGCCTCTATGGGACATATCAGAGACCTTCCAAAAAGTCAGCTTGGTGTAAATGTGGAAAATGATTTCGAACCGAAATACATTACCATTCGTGGAAAAGGGGACTTACTGGCTAAACTTCGAAAAGCGGCAAAGAAAGCGGATATCGTTTATCTCGCGACTGACCCTGACAGAGAAGGAGAAGCGATCAGTTTTCATTTATCACATATCTTGAAGCTGAATCCAGAAGACAACATCAGAATTGAATTCAATGAAATCACTAAAGATGCTGTTAAAAAATCAATTAAGAATGCCCGTCCCATCAACTTGAAGGTTTTTGATGCTCAACAGGCAAGAAGAATAGTAGATCGACTGGTGGGTTATGAAATCAGTCCTATTTTGTGGAGAAATGTTAAATGGGGACTTAGTGCAGGGCGTGTTCAATCAGTTGCACTGAACTTGATCTGCAAAAGAGAGAAGGAAATTGAAGCATTTGATTCGAAGGAATACTGGAGCATCGAAGCTGATTTAATCAAGCTGAAAAAGACCATCAAGACCAAACTTACTCAATATAAGAACAAGAAAATAGAAATAAGCTCAGAAAAAGAAGCCCTGGACATCAAAAAAGAACTGGACAAAGGTGAGTTTGCTGTTTCAAGTATAAAGAAAGGTACAAAGACGAGAAATCCGCTTGCACCTTTTATTACGTCGACACTTCAGCAGGAAGCTTCAAAAAGGATGAACTATCAGACTAGAAGAACCATGAGTATCGCTCAGAAGCTCTATGAAGGTATGGACATCAAGGGATACGGATCAGTAGGTCTTATAACCTATATGAGAACAGATTCCACCAGAATCTCCGATGAAGCACAAGCAGGGGCAAAAGAATATATCGAAACCACTTTTGGAAAGCAGTACTATCCTGAGACACCAAGAGTGTACAAAGGAAAGAAAAATGCGCAGGATGCACATGAAGCGATCAGACCTACTGTAATTGAACTTTCGCCTGACAAAGTGAAAGATAGCCTTAAAGCGGAAGAGTATAAGTTATACAAGCTGATCTGGGAAAGATTCATTGCAAGCCAGATGGAGTCGTGCAAACTGAATACCATCAGTCTAGAAGTATTGAACGGTGACTATAAATTCAGAGCCAGCGGATCCTCAGTAGCGTTTGACGGGTTCATGAAGCTCTATGATTATGCGAATGAAGAGGAAGAGGAGAATACCTCTATTCCGGAGCTGGAAGAAAATGAAAAACTCAAGAGCAAAGATCTGTTATTGAACCAGCATTTCACACAACCGCCTGCAAGATACACAGAGGCGAGTTTTGTCAAAACTCTGGAGGAGCTGGGAATAGGAAGACCTTCCACTTATGCTCCAACGATTTCGACTCTATTGAACAGATTGTATGTAGAGAGAGAGAAGAAGAGCCTTGTGCCAACAGATTTAGGTAAGATCGTCAATGACATTATGGCAGAGTATTTCAAGGATATCGTAGATGTTGAATTTACTGCCGAAATGGAATCCAGACTGGATCTCATTGAAGAGGGAAAAGAAACATGGAAAGAAGTGGTGGAAAGTTTTTATAAACCACTGAAAAAAGATATTGATATTGCAGAAAGTAAGGTTTCAAAGGTGACCATTGAAGATGAGATCTCAGAAGAAATCTGTGAAAAATGTGGAAGTCACTTTGTAATAAAAAATGGAAGATTCGGTAAGTTTCTGGCCTGTTCGGGATATCCTGAATGCAAAAATACGAAAGCGATTGTTGAAAAGCTGGATGTTAAGTGCCCTACCTGTCATGATGGGGATGTAATTCTAAGGAAGTCAAGAAAAGGAAAGAAGTTTTATGGCTGTTCGAGATACCCTGAATGTAAATACGTCAGCTGGTATGAACCTGTAAACACACCTTGTCCGGAATGTAAAAGTCTCATGTATAGAAGATATTCTAAAAAAGATGGAACCTATCTCCTCTGTTCAAATGAAGAATGTGGACATAAGATCATGGAGAAAAAAGCGACAGAAGAATAAAAGTAAGTGCAGGTTTGATTAGAATGACTCCTTCGTTGGTAGCATTTTATTCAAACCTGTATTCTTTCTTTTGAAACGCATGGAATTTGCACTTACTTGTCTGATTTGATATATATTTGCTTTCATGAATAAATGAAGATATAATTCATTATGTTCATACATAAGCAATAGTTTAACAATTCTGTTTCTGATGAAGTAATCGGACTGAATTGAACCTGATTTCGGTAAATACATAATCACTTTCTTAAATAAGGTCAATATTTCTGGAAAGGTCTGTTTTTCATCAATATATTAATCCATCAGCATTTCTTACTACAACAGTGTAAAATCATGTCATAAATTACAGTCATCTAAAGATGAATGAATTGTGTAAAATTATTGAATAATCCGTTATTTTGTGATATTATCTTGAAAGGATAATCAATAATTCATAATATTCTTAATATTATTATTTTAAATAAACAGGGGGATGAGCAATGTCATTATTAAATAAAACAAGAAAACTAAATAAGATACTTCAGAAATCTGGAACAGAACCAGTAATTTTTGATGATATCTGTGAGATTCTCAGCGAAGAACTTAACTCAGATGTTTATGTGGTCAGTAGAAGAGGTAAGATCCTAGGGCATAACTTCATGCGACAGTTCACACCAAAGGATGAATATGCTTATATACTTGATGATATGAGATTTGATGATGATTACAACGAAGTTTTACTGAAAATCGGTGAAACTTTGACGAATCTGAAATCAGATACACGATATGTTCTCAACATTGAAAAGGAATATGAAGAGCAGAACAAGATCACAACGATCGTTCCGATCAATGGTAATCGTGAAAGACTGGGCACAGTAATTCTGGTTTCACTTGCTGGCGAATTTACAGATGAAGATATCGTTCTGGCTGAATATTCAGCAACAATCATAGGTCTTGAGATCTTAAGATCCAAGCAGCTTGAAAGCGAAGAAAATCAGAGAAAAAATGATGTGGTGGATTTAGCGATTCATACACTTTCATACAGTGAGAAAGAAGCTGTCAATCATATTTTCAGAGAACTTGATGGAGATGAAGGGCTGTTAGTGGCTTCAAGAATTGCAGATAAGGTCGGAATAACAAGATCTGTTATCGTCAATGCGTTGAGGAAACTGGAGAGTGCAGGCGTCATCAAATCCAGATCTTTAGGTATGAAGGGTACAAGAATTACGATTTTGAATGATAAACTTCTTGAAAAATTAGAGATTAAAAGATAAATCAATAGAATAATGTGATTCTGCAAAAACCAGTTTAAACCAGTTTATTTGAACCAGTTTTATCCTGGTTTTTGTTGCTATGTTCAGGTAACTATGTTATACTACTTTAGGATAAAAATAATCACATCCATTGATTTCAGTGAGGTTGCCTTGAATGGTTTTACTGGAAGTTGATGTGGATGGAAGGTTAAAAAACGGAGGTAAAATAATGGCAGTAATTTCAATGAAACAGCTTTTAGAAGCTGGTGTACACTTTGGTCATCAGACCAGAAGATGGAACCCTAAGATGGCTCCATACATTTTCACAGAGAGAAACGGAATCTATATCATAGATTTACAGAAGACTGTGAAGCTTGTAGATGTAGCTTATAACTTCATCAATCAAGTATCAGCTGAAGGCAAGGACATACTATTTGTAGGAACAAAGAAGCAGGCTCAGGAAGCAATCCAAGAGGAAGCGATAAGAGCAAATATGCATTTTGTAAACAACAGATGGTTAGGTGGAATGCTTACTAACTTTGGAACAATCAAGAAGAGAATTAAGAGAATGGAAGAAATCCGTGTAATGCAGGAAGATGGAACATTTGATGTTCTACCAAAGAAGGAAGTTGCTTCCTTGATGCATGAACTGGAAAAGCTTGAAAAGAATCTTGGCGGAATTCAGAACCTTGATGTGAACAACATCGGTGCTGTATTTATAGTAGATCCAAGAAAAGAAAGAATAGCAATTGCTGAGGCGAAGACGCTAAATATTCCAATCGTTGCCATCGTAGATACAAACTGCGACCCAGACGAAATTGATTACATCATCCCTGGAAATGATGATGCTATAAGAGCTGTAAAACTGATCACAGCAAGACTTGCAGATGCTATTTTAGAAGCAAGACAAGGCGAAGAATCAGCAGAGTAAGCAGAAAAAGGTAGGTGGTTTTCCATTTACCTTTTCTTTTAGAACAAGATAATTTAATGATTAATATTTAGGAGGAATTTATAGTGATAAGTGCACAAGCTGTAAAAGAATTAAGAGACAAGACAGGCGCAGGGATGATGGACTGTAAAAAGGCATTGACCCAAGCTGAAGGTGATATGGAGAAGGCGATTGATGTTCTTAGAGAAAAAGGACTGGCATCCGCTGCGAAGAAATCAGGTAGAGTTGCATCAGAAGGAGTCATAGCTACTTTCGTATCAGAAGACATGAAAAATGCTTCTATGATCGAACTTAACTGTGAAACAGATTTTGTTTCTGCAAATGCGGATTTCGTAAAACTTGCAAACGGTATTGCTAAGGTCGTTGCAGAAAACACTGTAGAAAATCTTGATGAAGTAAAAGCTTTACCTTATGAAGGTGCTACAGTACAAGATGCTGTAACAACCCTTATTGCAAAGCTTGGTGAAAACATGAACCTTAGAAGATATGAGAAGATTGAAGCACCAGAAGGTCTTGTTTCATCTTATATCCATATGGGCGGTAAGATCGGAGTTCTTGTTCAAGTGAAGTCCGAAAATGTGAACAATGAGGTAGCAACAGTGGCTAGAGACGTGGCTATGCATGTAGCGGCTCTTAATCCACAGTTCCTTGACAACTCTTCAGTAGATGCGGATACAATCGAAAGAGAAAGAGAAATCTACAGAGTACAGGCTTTAAATGAAGGCAAGCCAGCTAAGATTGTTGAAAAGATGGTAGATGGTAGAATCAACAAGTTCTTCAAAGAAGTTTGTCTTGTAGACCAGATGTTTGTCAAAAACCCAGATCTTTCTATTCAGGCATTTGTGAATCAGGAAGCGAAGAAACTTGGCAATATAGAACTTGTGAAGTTTACCAGATTCGAAAAGGGTGAAGGAATCGAAAAAGAAGAAGTAGATTTCGCTGCAGAAGTAGCTGCTCAGATGGGTCTGAACAAGTAAAATCTGAAACAGGAATTCGAAAGAATTTAAAAGAGAACACCTTAGTGTTCTCTTTTTTTAAAATAATTGCTAGAATGGGAATATAAAACAACATACGGAGGTTAATATGAGTGAACCTAAATACAAAAGAGTCATGCTTAAACTGTCGGGAGAATCTCTTGCAGGTACATCAGGTTATGGCATAGATTTCAGTGTTGCAAAGAGAATTGCAGAAGAAATCAAAGATCTGATAGACATGGGCGTAGAAGTCGGAGCTGTTATAGGAGCCGGAAACATCTGGAGAGGTAGAGAAGGCAGCGGTATGGACCGTGTGACAGCAGACAATATGGGGATGCTTGCTACTTGCATCAATGCGTTGGCACTGCAGAATTCACTGGAAGACCTCGGTATCGAGACAAGGGTTCAGTCAGCGATTGAAATGCGTGAGATTGCCGAACCGTTCATCAGAAGAAGAGCGATAAGACATCTTGAAAAAGGAAGAGTAGTCATTTTTGCAGCAGGTTCAGGGAATCCTTACTTTACGACAGATACTGCAGCTGCCTTGCGGGCGGCAGAGATCGATGCTGAATGTATCCTTCTTGCCAAAAAAGTTGATGGTGTGTATGACATGGATCCCAATATTTATCCTGAAGCAAAGAAATATGACAAACTGACCTATAGACAGGTAATAGAACAGGATCTCAAAATAATGGATATTACTGCAATAACCTTATGTAAAGACAATGATATTCCAATCATCGTATTCGGCCTTGATGGAGAAGGAAATATTGTAAAGGCGATTACAGGCGAATCAAATGGTACCATTATCGACAGTAAAGATATATAATTGAATCAAGAAATCAATTACGGGAGGATAATCAATGTTTAAAGATTTAATGAAAACACTTGAAGAGAAAATGGGAAAGACAATTCACAATCTTGAGGCTGAACTGGCTACATTGAAAGCTGGACGTGCAAACCCGACCATGCTGGATCGAATTGAAGTGGAATATTATGGAAGTATGGTTCCAATCAGCCAGGTGGGAAATATCTCTACTCCAGAACCTAGAATTCTTATGATTACTCCATGGGAGAAATCTGGTTTAAAGGCTGTGGAAAAAGCAATCAATATGTCAGATCTGAACCTCAATCCAAACAATGATGGTTCAGTGATCAGACTGGTTATTCCTGAACTGACAGAAGAAACAAGAAAGAATCTTGTGAAAGTAGTTCATAAAAAAGGGGAAGATGCTAAAATCGCGATAAGATCCATAAGAAGAGATGTCATTGAAAAAATCAAGGCGATGAAGAAAGACGTTTCTGAAGATGAAATCAAGAAGGGCGAAGAAGAAGTTCAGAAAAAAGTAGATGAATATGTGAAGAAAGTGGACAGTGTTCTACAAGCAAAAGAGAAGGAAATCATGACAGTCTAGTTTCCATTTTGAAAGAAGGTAAGGAATGTTTAATTTTTTTAAAAAGCCGAAACCCATCCAAAATGATGTGGTAAACCTTGATATGGATAGAATTCCGAAACATATCGGAATCATCATGGATGGAAATGGCCGATGGGCCAAAGGAAGAAATCTTCCAAGGACCATGGGACATAAAGCTGGAGTGGAAACCATCAGAAAAATACTGAAAGAATGTGACAGGCTAGGGGTCAGGTATCTGACCCTCTATGCTTTTTCCACTGAAAACTGGAAACGTCCTAAAGATGAAGTAAGTGCACTCATGACACTTCTGGTGGAGTATCTTAAAAATGAATTGAAAGAGCTTCATGAAAGTGGTGTGGTTGTTAATTACATCGGTAATATTTCGAAATTACCTGAAAAGGCTCAGAAAGCATTAAACGATGCGAAGGAAATGACCAGAAACAACACAGGGGTTCAGATGAATTTAGCGCTTAACTATGGTGGAAGAGAAGAAATAATTCATGGAATCAAAGATATGATCGAAGCGGCAGCCAAAGGTACAATCAAAGTAGAAGATATAACTGAAGAATCCTTTAAGGATTATTTGTACACCAAAGGCCAGCCTGATCCGGAACTGATCATCAGACCAAGCGGTGAATTAAGATTATCAAATTTTCTGTTGTATCAGGGAGCTTACAGCGAACTCTGGTTCAGCAATATCAACTGGCCTGATTTCAGCGAAGAACATCTTAGGGGTGCTATTGCAGATTATCAGAAGCGGGACAGACGTTTTGGAGGGATAAAGAGTGAATAGTAGATACCTGGGTGCTTTGGTGCTGATTCCCATACTGGCGTTACTTATAATCGGTGGATGGTTTCTGAAAATCACAGTCCTTTTATTGTCCGTAAGAGCACTTTATGAATACTTCCATGTTCTGGAAAAAAAAGGACATAAACCAGTTAAGATTTTAGGTTATGGAACCTGGCTGGCCTATTTTCTTGTTCTGTTCTTTGTAGACAATCCGATCAGTCATCTTGGGGTTATCTTGTCAGTTCTATTGGCCGCTGGTTTTGTGTACATGGTTTTCAGTCAAGATTCAACAATCACGGATATTGGTATTACAATTGCAGGTGTGATTTATACTGTGGTACTGTTCAGTTTTCTTGTTCTTTTATCAGAAAAAGAAAATGGACAGTATTATGTATATTCTGTTTTTATCATATCCTGGGTATGTGATACCTTGGCTTATTATAGCGGAAGGTTTTTCGGGAAACATAAGCTTATAGAAAGAGTAAGTCCTAAAAAAACAGTTGAAGGCGCCATCGGTGGGCTGATAGGTGGGGCATCAGGTGCGTTTGTGCTAGGAACTGTCATCTACGAAACAAGCTTGATTTCTCCTTGGCATTTTCTCGTTATGGGTTTTCTGGGGGCTATGTTCGGGCAGATTGGAGATCTGGCAGCTTCTTCCATCAAGCGTTACGCTCAGGAAAAAGACTATCCTAAACTTATTCCTGGCCATGGAGGGATATTAGACAGGTTTGATTCGATACTGTTTGTTTCACTCGTCGTGTATGTATATACAACTTACGTCATTTTATAATAGAAATATGGAATGATAGCTAAAATAAATTTGATACTGAGATAACAAAGAGTCATCCACGTGGAATGGCTCTTATTCATTTTAATAGAAGAAAGTTAATTATGTTCATAGGAAATTTAAAGAATATATATTGTGTTATTGAAGGGTCCGGTATATATTATATACAACAGTAGTTTTATCATATAACTCAAGAAGGAGGGTACATTCATGAAGAAGGAACCTAAGACCAAGATCCTATTTACGCTACCTGTTGACCTGAAGGAAGAGTTATTAAAAGAAGCTGAAAAAGAAAACAGATCTTTAAATAACTATATTCTTACATTACTGCTTAAAAGGAATAAATAATTGACATGAAGATTGACTAGACATATTCAGGTCTGAAGCAAGTAGCTTCAGACCTTTATTTGTTTTAGTGAAGTGGTGTCTGATTCCAAATCGATTCAAAAGTGAATGTAATATGAATGAATGGTGAACTGACCAGTTTAAATATCAGCGTATTATTTTTAAAATAAATGTTAGTGATTCTATGATTTTCTTAATAAATCTTTTGTATAATAGGAAGGTAAACTACTACGAAAGGGGATTACCCATTGAAGAATATTGCAATTATCGGCGCCTCAGGCTCCATTGGAACACAGACATTGGAAGTCCTTAGAAAAGAGAAGGAACTCTTTTTGGTTGGTGTTTCGGTACATTCGAATTTAGATAAATTAAAAGAGATTATCCTTGAGTTCAACCCTAGAGCTGTGGCAGTCACAGATGAAAGAAAATATGAAGAAGCCATCGACCTGATACGTTCGCTACAATACGAAGGAGAGCTTTCCTTCGGCGAAGAGGGTCTGATACACATCGCGACCCTTTCAGAAGTGGACACTCTGGTAACGTCTCTTGTAGGGATGGTAGGCCTTAAGCCTACGGTTGCAGCGATTAAAGAGGGCAAGAATATTGCGCTTGCCAATAAAGAGACGCTGGTTGCTGCCGGTGAGATTGTGATGCGACTTGCCAAGGAGTATCATGTTGATATTTTACCTGTGGATTCAGAGCATTCTGCAATCTTTCAGAGCTTACAAGGTTCTAAAAAGAAAGAAATCAGTAAAATCATGCTGACTGCTTCTGGAGGACCTTTTAGAGGGAAAGATCAGGCTTATCTGAAAACTGTAACAAAGGAAATGGCACTTAAACATCCTAACTGGGTCATGGGTGCAAAAATCACAATTGATTCTTCAACCATGATGAACAAAGGACTTGAAGTCATTGAAGCCAGATGGCTCTTTGATGTGAACTATGATAATATAGAAGTCTACGTACATCCGGAGAGCATTATTCACTCGATGGTGCAGTTTTGTGATAACAGCATCATTGCACAGCTGGGCGCACCGGATATGCGACTTCCAATTCAATATGCGCTAAATTATCCGGACCGCCATAGTGCAGTGGCCAATGAATTGAATCTGTTGGATGTCGCATCGCTTAATTTCCTGGCTCCCGACAAGAAAACATTCAGAGCACTTGAACTGGCCTATATTGCCGGAAGAAGGGGAGGTCTTCAACCAGCTGTTATGAACAGCGCAAATGAAGAAGCTGTGGATCTTTTCTTAAAAGATAAGATACGATATTTTGAAATAGCAGATGTTGTTGAAGAAGCAATGGAGCGTTTTAGAAATCTGGGTGAAATAAGCCTTGATAAAGTTATGGAAACTGATATTGAGGTCAGAGAATATGTAAGAAGAAAGTTTATGGAGAAAGAGGTGTAAAATGTATCTATTATTATCTATATTTGCCTTCGGGCTATTAGTTCTAGGACATGAATTTGGTCATTTTATCATAGCAAGAGCAAACGGTGTAACTGTAGAAGAGTTTTCCGTGGGCATGGGGCCAAGAATCTGGAAGAAACAAGGAAAGAATACACTGTATTCACTGAAAGCACTTCCGATCGGTGGTTCGGTAAAAATGTTCGGGGAGACTGAAGATGAGTCAGGAGAAGGATCATTCTTTTCCAAAAGTCCTATCAGAAAAATAAGCATCATTGCAGCCGGACCGATCATGAATATCATCATGGCACTGGGTGTCCTGTTTGTTGTGGTACTGTTTAACGGATACAGCAGTAATGTTGTCGGTGAAGTTCTTCCGGACTCACCTGCAGAAGCAGCTGGAATCACAGCTGGAGATCAGATTGTTCGTGTCAACGAAGAAAGAGCTTATACTTTCCAGGATGTTTCAACCTATATTGCCTATAATGGGTTCAACGATGTTAAATTAGAGATTGAAACAGAAGAAGGAACAGTCATCAAAACCATCACTCCAATGGAATCTGAAGGAAGACCTCTTGTTGGATTTGTACCAGAATCTGTTGAAAACCCAGGGTTTTTTGAATCTGTAGGAGAGAGTGTCAATCAGGCCAGATCTTTGATCACGCAGACTTTGTTTTCACTTAAAATCCTTTTTTCTGGTCAAGCCAGTTTGAATGATTTTGGAGGACCTGTAACGATATTCAAGATCTCTTCAGAAGTGGCCAGCGTTTCCTTATGGGGCTTGGCATCTTTTGCTGCATTTCTTAGTATAAATCTTGCAGTGCTGAACCTGATCCCTTTTCCAGCTTTAGATGGAGGATGGATTCTCATACTGCTTGTAGAGATCATCACCAGAAAGAGACTGCCTGATAAATTCGTGGGAATCTGGAATACAATCGGATTTGTCGTTTTAATGAGCTTCATGCTCCTTATCACATTTAAGGATATCTTTCTGCCAGGAGGGTTTTAATCAATGGTACGCAGACAGACCAGAAAAATCAGCATCAAAGACATATATGTAGGCGGAGACAGTAAGATTGCCGTTCAGTCCATGACCAATACCGATACACGAGATGTAGAGGCGACTTTGAATCAGATCAGAGCACTGATGGTCGCTGGATGCGATGTTATCCGGTGCGCTGTACCTGACATGGAAGCAGCTGAAGCCATGAAGGAAATTACGCGTCAGATTCCTATACCGGTGGTCGCTGATATTCATTTTGATTATCGTCTGGCACTGAAAAGCATAGAAAATGGAATTTCTAAACTGAGAATCAATCCTGGAAACATTGGTGGGAACGACAAAGTGAGAATACTCGCTGATGCCTGCAAGGAAAAAGGTATACCTATCAGAATTGGAGTGAATTCAGGATCTCTTGAAAAAGATATATTAGCGAAATACGGCAGGGTGACACCAGAAGGACTTGTGGAAAGTGCTATGAGACACGTGGAACTATTAGAGAACCATAATTTTCATGATATTATCATTTCCATTAAATCTTCTGATGTGATGACGATGATGAACAGCTACAGGCTTTTATCAAAAACTGTTGACTACCCACTACATCTAGGCGTAACTGAAGCAGGCACCCCATGGAGAGGAACAATCAAAAGTTCCATCGGCATCGGAGGGCTTCTTTCTGAAGGAATCGGTGATACGATCAGAGTATCTCTGACGGGAGACAGCATAGATGAAATCAAAGTCGGAAGGGAAATATTGAAAGCGACGGGACATCTTAAAGAAGGAATTGAATTCGTTTCATGTCCTACATGCGGCAGAACGCAGATTGATCTGATCGGTATCGCAAATCAGGTGGAAGAAGCACTCAAAGACAGCAAAAAGAATATTAAAGTTGCTGTTATGGGCTGTGTTGTCAATGGACCTGGAGAAGCAAGAGAAGCCGACATCGGTATCGCTGGTGGAAATGGATTCGGACTTATTTTCAAAAAGGGTCTCATAATCAGAAAAGTCAAGGAAGAAGAACTAGTTGCAGCTTTACTGGAAGAAATTGAAAAAATGTAAGTATTCTAAACAGAAGAAAGGAGGAGGAGTTTTTGGAAATACAGGAAATGATGGTCAAAGAATCCTCACTTACTCCATTTAAAATTGAAAATGTATTGAAAGTTGAATTTGTGAAGAAGGTAAATCTGTTTCGGGTTTACCTTAAATCATTCAGTGTTCTAGACCCAAAGGTAAAGGAACCAATTTCAACTTTTTTAGATAAACTCATTGGTCAGAACTGTGATGTGGTGATTATCAACATCCTGGATGAAGTTCATGATGAGAACATCCAGGATGTTCTCATGGGTATTTTTCTTTCAGAGCCATTAAAATACAATTTTATCAAGGATGCAAAGGTCACCTATGAGAATTCCAAGTTATCCATCAGGCATTACAGCCCTGCTTTAATCAAGAATTTTCAGATGAAAAATGCAGTGAAACACATGGAAAGAGTACTGGCTGCATTTTATCAGAAAGAAATTCAGATAGATGTTCGTCTTGATGAAAGTCTTACTCCTGTAAAGGAAGAAATTGATGTCAGGCACGAGCTGAATGTCATGAGAAAAGAAGCGGGACTTAAGGGTGAGCTTCCTGGAACAACAGCCCCTGTGGGTGTTTTGATAAAAGCGAAAGCACAACCAGGTGGAAAAGAAACCGGGAAAACTAAAGATAAGAATATCCTTCTGGGTAAAGTGATCAAGGATCCTAGCTCGAAAATCAGAGATCTGGATGATAATTCTGGTGTGAGTGTTATAGATGGAGAAGTTTTTAAAGCTGAAGTGAGAAAACTCAAAAGCGGAAAGAATCTTTCTCTTCTTTACGTTACGGATAATTCAAGTTCCATTTCTGTCAAAGTCTTTACGAAAGAAGACGAAGAACTTCCGATAAAAGCCGGTGAGGTCTTCCGATTCAAAGGAAATGTCACCTTTGATATGTATTCAAAAGAACTCACAATGATAGCCAAAGACATCAACAGAATGGAAAAGATCAGACGAAAGGATCATGCTGAAGAAAAAAGAGTGGAACTCCATTTTCACAGCAATATGAGCAGTATGGACGCATTGGCATCAGCCAAGCGCATTTTCGCTCAGGCGAAAGATTTCGGGCATAAAGCTGTGGCAATCACCGATCATGGTGTGGTACAGTCCTATCCAGAAGCCATGGATCAGTCCAAATCTACAGGAGTGAAAGCTATATATGGAATGGAAGCCTATGTGGTCAATGATGAGCTGAATATTGTCGAAAATATCAATCCAGCTGTTAAAGATATGGTGATTTTTGATATTGAAACCACCGGGTTCTCCTCGGTAAATGACAAGATCATTGAAATAGGAGCGGTAAAAGTAAGAGATGGGGTCGTTCTTGAAGAGTTTTCAGAATTCATCAACCCTCATCGGGCAATCCCTCAGAAGATCACAGAGCTCACAGGGATCACAGATGCCATGGTGAAAGATGCACCTTCCATTGAATCAGTCATTACCAAGTTTTATGATTTTATAAAAGATACGACACTTGTGGCACATAATGCATATTTCGATGTCGGTTTTATCAGGAAAAATTTAGGGGACCTGAATATGACCATTGATAATCCCATCATGGATACAGTACCTCTGTCCAGATTTCTTTATAAAGAACTGAAAAGACATCGTCTTGATACGATTGCAAGACATCTCGGCATTGATATGGGCTCTCATCATAGAGCGATTGATGATGCAAAAACCACCTTCAGAATTCTGATGAAATCTACTGATAAATTAATTGAGATGGGAATCCATACTTTTGAAGAACTGAATGAACGAAGCAGAGAGGATATGGATTACAAAAGACTGCCTATGTTTCATACGACAATACTTGTCAAGAACACCACTGGGCTGAAGAATCTTTACGAACTTGTTTCGGAATCTCATCTGAAAAGCTTCCACATGAAGCCTAGAATCAGAAAAAGCCAGCTGGGTAAGAAGAGAGAAGGTCTTCTACTCGGGTCTGCCTGTATCAATTCTGAACTTGTCAGATATATCATGGAGGGAAGAACAGATTCGGAAATTGAAAAAATGGCTTCCTACTATGATTATCTGGAGGTTCAGCCTATTGAAAACAATCTGGATTTATTGAAAGACGGCAGAATCAGAGATCTGGAAGATCTCAGAAATCTGAACAGAAAAATCATTTCACTCGGTGAATCCAATGGGAAACTCGTAGTGGCTACAGGGGATGTGCATTATATCAATAAAGAGGACAAGCTTTACCGTAAAATTCTGCTTGGATCTCAAGGATATAGCAACCAGAATGATGATCTGGATCTTTATTTCAGAACAACAAATGAAATGCTTGATGCCTTCTCTTACCTAGGGAATGAGAAAGCCCATGAAATTGTTGTAAAGAATACCAATATCATTGCAGATTCGGTGGAGGAATTTCTTCCGATTCCGAATGGGACATTCCCTCCGAAAATCGAAGGCGCAGCTGAAGAGATTCGTGAAATGACCATGACGGAAGCACATAAGCTCTATGGGGATGTTCTGCCGGATGTGGTAGAGAAACGTGTGCTGAAAGAGCTTAATTCAATTATCAGCAACGGATATGCGGTTTTATATCTTATCGCACACAAGCTGGTTGCAAAATCACTTTCTGACGGATATCTGGTAGGATCCAGAGGATCCGTCGGATCGTCACTGGTCGCTACCTTTACAGGGATAACTGAGGTAAATGGTCTACCTCCTCATTACAGATGCCCTAGCTGCAGACACAATGAATTCTTCCTTGATGGAAGCATCAGCAGTGGAGCGGATCTTCCGCTGAAAGACTGTCCGGAATGCGGGACTTCTTATGTTCGAGATGGACATGATATTCCCTTTGAGACATTTCTGGGCTTTGAAGGAGACAAAGAACCGGATATTGACCTTAATTTCTCTGGAGAGTATCAGGCTGTTGTGCACAAATACACAGAAGAGCTCTTTGGAGAAGGTTATGTTTTTAAAGCAGGAACCATAGGAACCGTAGCTGAAAAAACTGCCTACGCTTATGTGAAGAAGTATCTTGAACAGAAAGAGATGAATCTTCCGTCTGCTGAAGTGGAAAGACTTTCTCAGGGGCTGGTCGGGGTCAAAAGAACCACCGGACAGCATCCAGGTGGAATCATGGTTGTTCCAAGAGACAATGATGTTCATAATTTCACACCGGTGCAGAGACCTGCCGATGATCAGTCATCAGAAATCACGACCACACATTTTGATTATCATTCCATTTCTGGAAGACTTTTGAAACTTGATATTCTGGGTCATGATGATCCTACTATGTTGAGAATGCTTCAGGATCTGACGGGTCTTGATCCTAAATCCTTACCGCTGAATGATGAGAAAGTGCTGTCCTTGTTCACATCGACAAAAGCATTAGGGGTAACGGAAGAACAGCTTGGAATTCCCATCGGGGCTTCTGGTCTGCCAGAATTCGGAACCAAGTTTGTTCGAGGGATGTTATTAGATACAAAACCTTCCACTTTTGCCGATCTTGTCAGAATATCCGGACTTTCCCATGGTACTGATGTATGGCTGAACAATGCGCAATACTACATCAAGGAAGGGTTTACTACCCTAGGAGAATGTATCAGTACAAGAGATGACATCATGGTTTATCTGATCTATAAAGGGCTTCCATCCAAAAAAGCGTTCACGATCATGGAGAGCGTAAGAAAAGGGAAAGGGCTTAAAGAGGACGATGAACAGATCATGAGGGAAAATGATGTTCCTGAATGGTACATCGAATCCTGTAAAAAAATCAAATACATGTTTCCGAAAGGCCATGCTGTAGCTTATTGTATGATGGCGATGCGAATAGCATACTTTAAAGTCTACTATCCACTTGCCTATTATGCTGCCTATTTCTCAACAAGAGCATCCGATTTTGATGGTGAGCTGATTCTTCAGGGAGAACTTCCTGTTAGAAAGAGGCTGGATGAGTATTATGAATTAGGAAACAATGCCTCAACAAAAGAAAAGAGCATGATCACGATTCTTGAGCTTGTCTATGAGATGTACAAGAGAGGGTATAAGTTTAAACCGGTTGATCTGTACAGATCTCATGGAATCAAATTCCAGATCGAAGAAGATGCCATTAGACCTCCATTAAGCTGCCTTGTTGGCGTTGGAGTCAATGCGGCAAGCAGTATCTACGAAGAATCAAGAAGAGGTGAGTTTATCTCTAAAGAGGATCTCAGATTACGCTGTAAAGTATCGAAAACTGTCATTGAAACCCTGAACAACTGCGGAGCTCTGGAAGGAATGGATGATACGAATCAGCTGTCTCTTTTCAATCTCTAGCAGGGGTTGAATTTTCATGAAAATTATGATACTATCTAAAGGTAGAATAACTTGAACTTTGAGAGTGGGCATAACCCGCTCTTTCGTTTTGTGTAGCGCAACTGAGATCTTGGTTGCGCTTTTCATTACCCGAAACCAGCCGTTTTAGAATAATGGAAGATCCGACTGGTTTAATCTATGAAAGAGGTGAAAGAAATGGCTAAATTAAATGACCTGGAAGGACTATGTATCCAAGAAGTCGAAGCTATGGGGTACAAACTTTATCACATGGAATACGTCAATGAAAGCGGGATTAATATATTGCGTTTTTATATCGATCATGAAAATGGGATTTCTCTTGAAGACTGCGAGAAGGTCTCTAGAAGATTGAGTGATATACTTGATGAAAAAGATCCGATTGCTGAGGATTATACGATGGAGGTTTCTTCTCCGGGAATTTTTAGAACTCTTTTCACCAGAGCACATATGGAAGAAGCGATAGGCGAAAAAGTAATGGTCAAGACAAAAAAACCTGTAGAAGGTGCAAAGAAATTTGTAGGCACACTAAAGGAAGTTCACGACCAGGGTGTTGTAATACTAAAAGAAAAAAGTGAATTAGAAATCACATTTGAAAATTTGAAATCAATCAATATAGAAGTTGATTTATAACAAGTACGAGGAGGATGAAATGGCAAAGGCTACTGAAAAAAAGAAAGATGAAGTTATTCTTGCATTGAAAGCCATAGCAGAAGAAAAAGGAATCAGTGAGGTGATGCTGTTCGAGACTTTAGAAGATGCAATGATTGCAGCTTATAAAAAGAATTATCTGAACAGTGGAGCCCAGAATGTCAGAGTGAACATAGACCGTGAAACCGGTGAAATCAAAGTTTATTCACTGAGACAGGTTGTTGAAGAGGTAATGGATCCTCAAGATGAAATTTCACTTGAAGAGGCGAAAGAAATCAATCCAACCTATGAACTGCTAGATTTTGTTGAAAATGAAGTGACACCAGCAAACTTTGCACGTGTGGCAGCTCAGTCCGCAAAACAGATTGTAACCCAGAGAATTAAGGAAGCTGAAAGAAGTATCCTTTATAATCAGTATCATGAAAAAGAATTCGATGTAATCACCGGAACTGTTCAGAGAAAGGACAAGGGGAATATTTATATCAGCCTTGGAAAAACAGAAACAGTCCTTACTCCTTCCGAGCAGATTCCTGGAGAACGTTATGAGTTCAATGACAAGATTTTACTTTACGTTGTGGAAGTGAAGCAGAATCCAAAGGGACCTATGATCTCTGTTTCCAGAACACACCCTGGTCTTGTGAAGAGATTATTTGAAAAAGAAGTACCTGAAATTTATGAAGGTATTGTGGAAATCAAGGCGATTTCCAGAGAAGCAGGCTCAAGAACAAAGATAGCAGTTTATTCCAATGATCCAGAAGTTGAACCGATGGGTGCATGTGTTGGACCAAGAGGTACAAGAGTACAGAACATTGTCAATGAACTGAGAAATGAGAAAATCGACATCATCAAATGGTCAAAGGATCCAAAGGAATTCATTGCAAATGCATTGAGCCCATCCAAGGTTCTTGATGTGATCATCATCGATGAAGGAAATTCATGTAAAGTTATTGTAGATGAAAATCAGCTTTCTCTCGCTATTGGTAAAGAAGGACAGAATGTAAGACTTGCAGCGAAGCTTACTGGATGGAAAATTGATATCAAGAGCAAGAAACAGTATGATGCTGGAGTGGAAGCGAAAGCGCAAGAAGCGCTTTTAGCTGAAGAAGAGGTTGTTCTACCAGGTGTTGAAGACACAGATGCTAGTGAGAAGGATGTTACTGAGACAGATGTCACTGAGACAGATATTGATATTGTTTCTGATGAGGAAACAGATGATGATATTCTGATTGAGACAGATAACATTGAAGCGGATGCTGAGACTGTTTCTGATGAGGAACTGCAAGAAGACAGTGATTCTGAGATGGACGATACTGTTCTAAAAGAAGAGAACTAACCAGTCAAGATTATAAGAAAGAGAGGTGTTTTATGTGAAGGTGAAAAAAATACCATTAAGAATGTGCACCGGTTGCATGGTAATGAAGCCTAAAAAGGAGCTTATTCGTGTGGTAAAGAATAAGGAAGGGGAGATTTCCCTTGATCTTGTTGGGAAAAAACCAGGTAGAGGTGCGTACGTCTGCAAGAATGTGGAGTGTCTTGAAAAATCTTTTAAGACAAAGAGGCTTTCAAGAAACCTGGAAACCAATATCAGTCAGGAGATTTATGATGATCTTCGAAAGGCGGTGGAAGTTGGATAAAATGCTGTCCTTTCTTGGATTGACCAGGAAATCGGGTAATCTGGTTCTTGGATACAATAAAAATGAAGAGGCAATTAAAACTGGAAAGATCAGCCTTATGATCATTTCAAAAGAAGCCGCAGAGAACACAAAAGATAAATTTAAAAGTTACAGTGAAAAATATAATGTACCTTTAATTGAGGATTTCACTCCTGATGAATTAGGATATGCATTGGGTTTAGAAGGAATTGCGGTTGTAGGAGTAACGAAGAAGAGCATGGCTAAGAAGTTACAGGAAATCTACATAAGCATAAAAGAAGAAGAATAAATACGGAGGTGGTCCTATGTCAAAAATCAGAGTGTATGAACTTGCAAAGGAACTAGAAATAACGAGTAAAGAGCTAATCAGAATTCTAAAGGATGAATTTGGAATAGAAGTCAAAAACCATATGAGTGTGGTTGAAGAGGAAGATGCCGCACTGATCAAAGAACTCCTGTCAGGCGATAAAAAAGAATCCTCAAATGTAGCAGAGGGTAAAACCGAAAAAAGTCTTGTAGATGAGTACGAAGAAATACTTGAAGAAGAAGTCGTGAACCTAGCGAAAAAGAAGAAGAAATCAAGAAGAGAACTAGCGCAGGAAATGATAGATGCCGAAAAAGCACAGGAAATCAATACTGGAATCGAGATTGGTGAGTTTATCACGGTCAAAGAATTCGCGGAAAAATTGAACAAGCCTGTTGCAGAAGTTATCAGAGCATTGATTTTCACTGGTATCATGGCTGGAATCAATCAGGAAATCGACTTTGAAACTGCTGAAAAAGCAGCGAAAAGTCTGGAAATCGAAGTTGTCAAAGCGAAAGATGATACATCAGGAATATCTGATGATGATCAGGTAGATGCTTTAGACATCAACCTTGAGAAAAGACCTCCAATTGTCACAGTAATGGGACACGTTGACCATGGTAAGACCTCTTTACTTGATGCAATCAGAAAAGCGAAAGTTACTGAGAGCGAAGCAGGTGGAATTACGCAGCATATCGGTGCATACACAATTACACTGAACGGTGAAAAAATCACGTTCCTCGATACTCCAGGCCATGAAGCATTTACAGCTATGAGAGCTAGAGGTGCACAGGTTACAGATATCGTTATTCTTGTTGTTGCAGCTGATGATGGAATTATGCCTCAGACGGCAGAAGCAATCAATCACTGTAAAGCCGCTCAGGTTCCTATAGTTGTAGCCATCAATAAAATTGATGTTGAAGGCGCAGATATTGAACGTGTGAAGCGTGAGCTGACAGAATACGGACTTGTTGCAGAAGAATGGGGTGGAGACACTATCTGTGTCCCAGTATCAGCTAAAGAGAAAATCGGTATCGATGATCTGCTTGAAATGGTGCTCCTGACAGCTGAAGTAGAAGAACTGAAAGCTGATCCAAACAGAAAAGCTGCAGGAACTGTAGTGGAGTCTGAACTGGATAAGGGAAGAGGCCCAGTAGCTACTTTACTTGTACAGAAAGGTACACTTAATGTAGGAGATTCTATTCTTGTAGGATCAACCTACGGTAGAATTAGAGCTATGTTCGATGATAAGGGAAAGAAAATCGTTAGTGCCGGACCTTCAATACCAGTGGAAATTCTCGGTCTTTCTGAAGTTCCTCATGCAGGAGATAAATTCAATGAAGTAAGAGACGAAAAAACTGCTAGAGGAATGGCTGAAGCTAGAAAAATCAAAGAAAAGAGTCTGCAGCATAGCACAATGAGAGTATCTCTTGAAGATTTATACAAGCAGGTGAAGGAAGGTAAGATACAGGAACTTCCAATTATCATCAAAGCTGATGTTCAGGGATCAATTGAAGCACTGAAAAACAGTCTTGAAAAGCTGTCTACAGATGAAATCAAAGTCAGAGTGATTCATGGTGGAGTAGGTGCTATTACTGAAACAGATATCTCACTTGCAGCTGCATCCAATGCAGTGGTAATCGGATTCAATGTGAGACCGGATAACAATGCTCATGTTTTAGCTGAAAAAGAAAATGTATATGTCAAGACGTATAGAATTATCTACCATGCTGTAGATGACATCAAAGCAGCGATGATTGGTATGCTTTCACCTGATATCAAGGAAGTTATTCAGGGTAGAGTTGAAATCAGACAGACTTACAAGGTATCCGCTATAGGTACCATTGCAGGATGTTACGTACTGAATGGAAAAATCACCAGAAATTCACAGATCAGACTACTTCGTGATGGAGTAATCATCCATGAAGGTACACTTGCATCACTAAAGAGATTTAAAGATGATGCCAAAGAAGTCCTTGCAGGATTCGAATGTGGACTTTCTCTTGAGAAGTTCAATGAAATTAAAGAGGGTGACATACTAGAGGCCTTCATCATGGAATCCGTGGTAAGAAAGGAACTATAGTCATCAGAATGAAAAAGAAATGAGGTGGAAAATATGGCGAAATATAGAGCTGGAAGAATCAATGAAGAGATGAAGAAAGAAATTTCTGAAATCATCATGAATGGTCTGAAGGACCCAAGAATCACTGCCATGATAACCATAACAGATGTGGAAGTAACCTCGGACTTAAGATATGCCAAGGTCTATGCAAGTATCTTTGGAACTGAAGAACAGAAAGAAGAATCCCTTGAGGGATTGAAGAGTTCTGCAGGTTATATCAGAAGAGAAATTGGTAAAAGGATTCAGATGAGGTATATACCTGAACTGATCATTGAGGTGGATACCACTCTTGATCGAGGTATGCATATCGATGCTCTGATCAGAAAAGCCAATGAAAAGAAGGACCAGTAGTATGATGTTTGAGAAAATCGCTGAAATAATACTGAAAACAGACAAAATAGCTGTAGTAACCCACGCATCACCTGATGGTGATGCTGTGGGTAGTACTATGGGGCTTGTGATTGCTTTGAGAAAGCTTGGAAAAGATGTGGAAATTCTTTCGAAAGAACCAGCACCAGAGAATCTGTCTTATTTACCTCTATTTGAGGAATATGGAGCTTCGGATACACTTAGTAGTGATCGTGAGCTTCTATTGGCCTTGGATTGCGGGAATAAGGATAGACTATCCATGGAAAGAGATGGTTTTGAAGAAATAGATAAGATCAATATAGATCATCATGTTTCCAATGAAATGTATGGGAAACTGAACTATGTGGATACGAAATCCGCTTCAACAGCAGAAATTATTTTTGAATTAGTTGAAGCGTTAGGGATGAATCTGGATCAGGATATAGCAAAGTGTCTCTATACAGGAATTGTATCGGATACAGGTTCCTTCAGGTTTCCTTCCACTACAGCGAAAACATTGCGGATCACTGCATCTCTTCTTGAGACAGGTTTAGATTTTTCAGAAATTCAGCGGATCTTGTTCAGCACTTCGGAATTCAAGCGGATCAAGCTTTTAGGAAGAGCACTCATGACACTGGAAAGTTACATGGATGGATTTGTGTCAATAATGAATCTGGAAGCGATTGATTTCAATATACTTTCGATTTCCGACAGAGATTCGGGAGATATTGTGAATTATGGACTGCAACCGCCTGAAGCGGATGTCTCAATTTTACTCAAAGAAGCGGAAGGATTTTTCCGTGTAAGTGTCAGAACAAAACTGGAAATCGATGCTTCTTCCCTATGCGGGAAGTTTGATGGCGGTGGACATGTAAGAGCTGCAGGTTGCAACATAAAAGCTGATACACTGGAAGAAGCGAAGCGACTGATTCTTGATGAAATAGAAAGGATGAGAGCTGTTTGAATGGAGTAATCAACCTCTACAAAGAAAAAGGAATAACTTCTTTTTCCGCAGTAGCTGCTGTAAGAAAGCTGTCAAATACAAGAAAAGTTGGCCATACAGGCACGCTGGATCCTGAAGCGGAAGGTGTATTGCCCGTCTGCTTAGGTAAAGCTACTAAACTTGTGGATTATATCATGGCTGGAAACAAGGTTTATCGTGCCGGGTTTAAACTAGGCAGGACTTCAGATACATTAGATGCATTCGGAGAAGTTCAGGAAACTGGAGAACCGATACCGAAGGAAGAACTGGTGCGCGAAAAACTAATCGAGTTTCTAGGCGATACAATGCAGCTTCCACCTATGTTCTCCGCACTGAAGATCAATGGTAAAAGACTGTATGATCTTGCACGGGAAGGCATAGAAGTACATCGAGAGAAAAGAGCTATCCATGTTTTTGACATTGTACTTGTATCATTTTCAGAGGATGAGGGGGAAATCCTTCTCACCTGTACAAAAGGTACTTATGTAAGAAGTATCATCGATGATCTTGGACAGAAACTCGGATGTGGTGCAATTATGACAAGTCTCATACGTGAGGCTACAGGAACGTTTTCTTTGGAAAATGCTGTTAAACTGGAAACGCTGGAAAATGATGGATATGAAAAACATCTTATCCCGATGGATATCATATTGTCAGATTATAAAAAAATTATAGTTTCAGACAGTTTTATAAAACTGGTTGTAAATGGTGTAAAGGTTAAGGACAGCAGACTGATAAGTTCTGTTGATGAAGGGCTTTACAGAGGTTACTCTGAAAAAGGGGATCTATTAGGGATATTAGAGAGGAAAGAAGAATTCCTTTATCTTAAAGTAAATCTTATGTGAGGTTTGAAATGATAATAATTGATGAAAATATCAAGGGAGAGTTCAAAGAAGGTACGTATATTGCTTTAGGGAGTTTTGATGGTCTTCACAAAGGTCACATGACACTCATAAATAAAGTGGTTGATGAAGCAATGGCTGATGGCCTGAAAAGTGCCGTCTATACTTTCAAGAATCATCCTCTGACAATAGCAAAACCGGAACTGGCACCAAAACTTCTCATGGATAACAAACAAAAAATTCATCTGCTTAAGTCTAAAGGGGTAGATGCTACAATTTTTGTGTCGTTTACCATGGAATATATGCAGACCGAAGCGGAAGATTTCATACTCAGTCTGATAAAAGACTTCAATGCAAAAGGGTTTATTGTCGGATTCAACTATAAGTATGGATATCAGAACAAAGGGAATGTGGAAACCTTAAGAGAGATGGCGAAAAAGCACGGATTCAAGCTTTTTGTCATGGATGCAGCCTTAAGTAATGATGATGTGATCAGTAGTACAAGAATCAGGAATCTGATTCTGAAAGGCGAAATGTCAGAAGCGAATAAGCTTCTGTTTGAACCTTTTATGCTGAGAGGAACCATCATAGGCGGCAAGAAGTTAGGTAGAAAGCTAGGCTTTCCTACAGCGAATATGTGTTATGATACCAAGTATGTCATACCAAAAACGGGTGTATATTACACAAATGTGATGATTGAAGGAATACTACATAAAAGTATAACGTCTGTCGGATACAATCCAACTGTAGATGGTAAAGAGTTGAGCATTGAAACCTATATTCTGGATTTCGACCGTGAAATTTATGGGGAAGAGGTAAAACTCTATTTCATAGAATACATGAGAGACGAAGAGAAATATGAAACATTAGACGAACTAGTGGAACAGTTAAAAAGAGATGAAAACTATGCGAAAGAGCAGGAACTTTCAGTTCTTTTATAATTGCAGTAGTGGCCTTAGTGTGATATAATACGTAACGAACCATGAACTATGTTATTAGGTTTGCTGTCTTTTAACATGGTCATAGGGGATAATTGATCAGGAGGTAAAGCAAAATGGACAAAGAAAGAAAACTGGAAATCATTCTTGAACACGCAAGACACGAAGGTGACACAGGTTCACCAGAAGTGCAGATCGCACTGCTCACAGAGAGGATCAACTCTTTGACAGGGCATCTAAGAATCCACAAGAAGGATCACCATTCAAGAAGAGGTCTTCTTATGATGGTTGGTCAGAGAAGAGGTCTTCTTAACTATCTGATGGCTCAGGATATTGAAAGATATAGAGATATCATTGCAAAGCTTGGAATCAGAAGATAATTAAAAAAATGTACTCTGAGCCTGCTTTTATGAAGCAGGCTTTTAGTATATACTGGATATAAAGCTTTATCAGTTAAAGTTTTATAACAGTACACTTAAAACATGGCCCCATAAGCTGTTTCAATGCAGAGAACCTCATCTGATGTTTTTTAAAAATCAAAGAATACAATAATTTGATTTTTTGATTTTTAAAAAATTTATCGGATCAAGGACTCATTTAATTTTTGAACGCTTGTGGAGGCAGAACAAAAAGGAGATGAATCAATGAAAGTTAAACAGGAAATCCAATTAGCTGGAAGAAGTTTCGGTATCGAATTCGG
Organism: uncultured Proteiniclasticum sp.; assembly: GCA_964643785.1. Taxonomy (GTDB): domain Bacteria; phylum Bacillota; class Clostridia; order Clostridiales; family Clostridiaceae; genus Proteiniclasticum. The sequence goes on along the minus strand of CAZXUT010000004.1, from coordinate 2,126 downwards.
AGAAAGAGGGATTCTTTCTGATGCTGCAATTTTCATGAATTATGGAGATACAGTTGTCATGGTGAATGCGAATTCTTCAGACAAGCCAAGAGATGGAATCGATTTTTTCCCTTTGGCAGTAGATTATGAAGAAAAGATGTACTCTGTTGGTAGAATCCCTGGTGGATTTATCAAAAGAGAAGCCAGACCTTCAGAAAAGGCGATTCTATCAGGAAGAGCCATAGACAGACCTATCAGACCTTTATTCCCTAAGGGATACAGAAACGATGTACAGGTTGTCTGTACGGTTCTATCTGTAGAAAATGACAATCTGCCTGAAATTCTGGCAATCAATGCAGCGGCAACAGCTCTGCTGTTGTCATCCATTCCTTATACAACACCACTCGCTGCAGTTATGGTCGGATTTGTCGATGGTGAATTCGTCGTTAATCCTACATCAAAGCAAAGAGAAGAAAGTACATTATCATTAACAGTATGCTCCACAGATGAAAGAATCATGATGATTGAAGCGGGAGCAAAAGAAGTTGATGAAGATACAATGATCAAAGGTATCCAGTTCGGATTTGAGGCTTGTCAGCCGATCATTGCAATGCAGAAGGAACTTACAGAGAAGTATGGCAAAGAAAAGAAGGTTCCTGTTCTGAATACCCTTGACGAAGAAGTTGAGAAAGATGTCAGAGCGTTTGCAAAAGACATGGTATCTGAAGCAATGCATATAATAGATAAAGACGAAAGAAGCGTTAAGCTTGATGAAGTCAAATCTGCAGTAGCTGAAAATTTTGGAGAAAAATATCCTGATGGAAAGAGCGACATTGCTGAAACCTTATATCTTCTCCAGAAAGAAGCTGTAAGAGATATGGCGATATTCGAACACAAGAGAGTTGACGGAAGAAGATTTGATGAAATAAGAGAATTATCTTCTGAGGTTTCAATACTTCCTAGAACTCACGGTTCAGGTATATTCTCTAGAGGATCAACTCAGGTTCTAGCTGTGACTACTCTAGGAGCAATAGGAGATATCCAGATTCTGGATGGAGTCAGTGAAGAAGATAGCAAGCGTTATATACATCACTACAATTTCCCATCCTACTCCGTTGGTGAAACTAGACCAATGAGAGGACCAGGAAGAAGAGAAATCGGACATGGTGCTTTAGCTGAAAAGGCGATTGAACCACTTATTCCAAGTGAAGAAGATTTCCCATACACCATCAGAGTAGTATCTGAAGTGTTATCCTCAAATGGATCCACATCACAGGCTTCTGTGTGTGCATCTTCACTTGCACTTCTTGATGCAGGAGTTCCACTGAAGAGACCAGCAGCTGGTATCGCTATGGGACTATTTACTACAGATGATCTTTCAAGAGAAGAAGTAGTAACTGATATCCAGGGTGTTGAAGACTTTTTCGGAGACATGGACTTTAAAGTAGCTGGTACAACAGAAGGAATTACTGCAATCCAGGTAGATACGAAGATTGCTGGTCTTTCTCCATCAATTATCGAAAAATCCATAAGAGATGCTAAGACTGCAAGACTTGAGATCCTGAAAGTAATGGATGGAGCAATCAAGGAAGCAAGACCTGAAGTTTCTCAGTATGCACCTAAGATCTTCACACTTAATATCAATCCTGATAAGATCAGAGAAGTTATTGGTGCTGGTGGAAAGGTAATCAACAAGATTATCGCTGAAACCGGAGTGAAGATTGATATCGATGATACTGGTAAGGTATTCGTTGGTGGATCTGATATAGAAATGGTGAAGAAAGCAATTTCCATCATTGAAGGAATTGTCAAAGAAGTAGTACCAGGAGAAATCTATCTTGGTAAGGTCATCAAGATCATGCCATTTGGTGCTTTTGTTGAAATTCTTCCAAATAAGGAAGGACTTGTTCATATTTCAAAACTTGATATCAAGAGAGTCGAGAAGGTTGAAGATATCGTAGACGTAGGAGATGAAATCCTAGTGAAGGTAACAGAAATCGACAATCAGGGAAGAATCAATCTTTCCAGAAGAGATGCTCTTATTGATATGGAAAAGAAAGAACAAGCTGAGAAAACAGAAGAATAAAAAATTGGAGCTGTTGCAAAACCAGGTAATCTGGTTTGCAACAGCTCTTTTCTTTCGGATA